>JBCCXW010000029.1:0-28884 GCA_039191105.1 Pseudomonadota bacterium | reverse complement strand
GCGGGACCTCATGAGACCGCTCTCAAGCGATGAATGTTGCGTTCAATCACTTCTGGATACCCAAACCAAAATCCTTGCATTTGCGTGCAACCAAGCTGCCGCACAATCTCGGCGGCGTGTTCGGTTTCGATCCCCTCCACACAGCACTCAAACCCGAGATCGTGGGCAAGGCGGATCGCGGCCTTCAGCACGCCACGTTTGTGGTGCGGGCTTTGCAGGCTGCGATCCAGCTTGACTTTGTCAAGCGGCAATTCTTCGAGCAGCGATAGGGATGAATAGCCGGAGCCAAAATCATCCAGAACGATCCGGCACCCCAAATCGCGCAGGCGTTCGAGTGTTTGAATATTATCATCCAAATTACGAAAAGCGACATTTTCTGTGATCTCGATTTCGATCCGGTCAGGACTGAAGCCGTGTCGGCGCGCGATATCAGATAAGCCATCTGTGAAGGCGTTCGATGCGAGTTGAGATGGCGATACATTGATAGACAGGAAGTGATCACTCTCCCGTAAGTAGGGCAGGGCGGCGTCCATCGTCGACCACAATAGATCGTTCAGTAGCCCGCTCTTCTCCGCGATCGGGATGAAATCGGCCGGCGATGGATCGCGCGAAAATCCGCTATTGACCCAGCGCGCGAGCAGCTCATATCCGATCACTTTCTGACTTTTGGCCTCTACAATAGGTTGCAGGGCGGGCTTGATATTGCCCGTATCAAGCGCGATCCGGAACGCTTCAGTGATGGCCGATGCAGATAAGCGAATATCATCCAGCGCCGGGTCAAACTTGGCGACTTTGGTCTCGCTGGATTTACAACGCATCATCGCTGTATCCGCCGCATGCAATAAATCGCCGACGCTCGAGGCGTCAAACATGGCGCGCGCATAGCCCACCGAAGCGCCCACAGAAACGCGGATTAAATCAATACTGACGGGGTCCGTGATAGCAGCATGAAGCGATTGCATCTTGGTATGTAAAGCGGTGTAGTTATCGGTGTCCGGGAAAATCGCGGCAAATTCGTCGCCCCCGAAGCGCGCCGCTGCAATCAGCTCAGGGCACCGCCTAAGACGTTTGCCGATGGTTTGAAGGACCTGATCACCAATCGCGTGTCCATATTCGTCATTTATAGGTTTGAACCGATCCAAATCGATGAAGACAATGATGAAGGGCGTGCGCGCTTGCCACGCTTGCTCAACTCTTTGCATGAAGGCGCGGCGATTTTTGAGACCGGTAAGCGGGTCTTCCGCGGCCAAGCGTTCCGTTTCTTGGATCAACGCCAACAATCGCCGGTCGGTTTTCTTGCGTGCATAAGATAGCACGGCGAGCACTGTGACCATTGTCGCGGACAGGATGGCCAAAACGAACGCCAGACCGGTAATATCGACGAGGTCGGGATCAAATCCATACACCCCGGCGACAAAGTAATTCGTGTACAGGAAAATCAAAGCAGATTGAACGATCGTGTAGAAGAGCAATGCGCGGTAGGAATTGCTCAGAATCAGCCAAAGCGGTGTGAAGAGCAGGATTGGCAAGCTGAAAATAGACCCTTCATCCACGGTCGCGGCGTGGAAGGTCCGGCCCCACATATGGAAATAGATCCCTGCCGCTCCGAACGTGACGGCGTGTCGGAAGTGCCAGTTTTTATAGCTGCACCAACAGATTAAGGACAGAATGATCGAGTAGAAGGACCAATCGAAAACATGCCCTAACGTAAGGCCTTCGCTTAGGACGATGGCGGCATGCAGCAACGTGTTGAATAGGATCGACGCTGCACTTCCCCAAAACGCCATCCGGCGGATACGATCATCCACACTCCGCGTTTTGCTCCCCGCTAGAAATGCGCTTCTCATGAGACGGCTCGCAAGCGGTGAATGTTGCGTTCGATCACTTCTGGATATCCGAACCAAAATCCTTGCATTTGACTGCAACCGAGCTGTGTTGCGACATGCGCAGCATGGGCGGTTTCTATGCCCTCAACGCAGCACTCGAAGCCGAGTTCCGTGGCCAGGCGAATGGTCGCTTCCATGACGCCGCGCTTTTGGGTTTTGCTTTGAAACCCGCGATCCAGTTTGACTTTGTCGAGCGGCAACTCTTCGAGCAAGGATAGAGAAGAGTAGCCGCTCCCGAAATCGTCCAAAGCGATGCGGCATCCATGCCTGCGCGCGGTTTCTAAGGTTTGAATATTGTCGTCCAGATTGCGGAAGGCGACATGCTCGGTGATTTCGAGTTCAAGGCGATCCATCGGGAAATCAAATTGCTCTGAAATCGCCGCCAAATCATCGACAAAGGTCGACGAGGACAGCTGCGAAGGACAGACATTGATGGATAGAAAGTGCCCGGTATCACGGACATGGGGCAGGGCAACGCGCATCGTTGTCCAAAGCAGTTCATTCAGCAGCCCAAGTTTCTCAGCAATCGGAATAAATTCCGCGGGCGTCGGATCGCGCGCGAGGCCACTGTCGACCCATCTGGCGAGCAGTTCATGTCCGATCACGTCTTGTGTCTTCGCATCGACGATGGGTTGGAGCGCGGGTTTAATTTGACCCGACTCCAGTGCATTTCTAAACGCCTCGCTGATCGCCGAGGATGGCAGGCTGATATCATCTTGTTCGGGGTCAAATTGAGCGACCCCACCACCATCGGCTTTACAGCGCATCATCGCGGTATCAGCAGCATGCAATAAATCGCTCACGCTGAAGCTGTCATAGAGGGCGCGTGCAAAGCCGAAGGATGCACCAACTGAGACCTGCATAAACTCGATATCGATGGGTGCTGTCACTTTGTGATGAAGGTCTTGCGCGACGTGATCCAAGTCGGACCCTGTTTGCGGCAGCGCGCGCGCGACGGCGAACTCATCGCCGCCAAAACGTGCGGCGGAAAGGACGCCCGGGGCGGTTTTGATCCTCTGACCGACCGTTTGCAGCACCAGATCCCCAATGGCATGCCCATATTCATCATTGAGCGGCTTGAACCGATCCAGATCAAAAAACACGACCGCGAAAGGCGTGCGTTCCGCCCAAAGCCCATTAACATCGTCCATAAAGGCACGTCGGTTTTTAAGCCCCGTCAAAGGGTCTTCGGCGGCCAGCCGTTCCGTCTCCCGGATCAGAGCAATCAATCGCTTATCGGTTTTATGCCGTGAGTACGCGACGATGGAAAGAACAACCAAAGAGATGAACGACACCACGGCTAAAACAGCCGCGATTTGTGTCATATCGCTTTTCGTGGCCTCGAAGCCAAACACGGATGCAAGGTGGTTCTGAGTAAAGTGAAACACCAACAGAGCTTGAACGATCGCGTAACCCAAAAGGGTTCGAAACTCAGCGACCAACAATAGAAAGACCGGCAAGAATAGCAAAACCGGTACGTGCAATGCGGTTGCCGAGATCTCGGGATACAGGGCGTAGAGATAGGTGCGTATCCAAATCTCTACATACATGGCACCATAGCAAATCCCGAGAACAGCGCGGAAGTGCCAATTGCGCCAAGCGCTCCAGGCTATGGTTCCATTTGTGATGGCGTAAAAAATGTACAAACCCCAATGCCAAAGCAGCATAGGTGAATTCATCGCATACAGGATGAAGAGGCAATTGATTTGCGCGAACGCGGCCAAGGACACCCAAAATGCGGTACGGCGCCCGCGATCTGTGACAGATCGGAGCTCGCCTTTTTCGACAAACATGCCTGGGTTGGAGAATGGTTTCATCGCCCCCTCCAAATGTCACCGACATCAAAAGGGGGGGCTGTCAGCGGTTCGAAGACCGGATGTCGCCGGCTACGAACCATAACGCCGCGAATTTTTGTCCCCGACAAAAATGCGCCTCTCATACGGCCCAGTTTATACGCTCCGCATGAATAAGGTTGAAAATTCGAAATTCTAATTCCGGTTGGTTCGTTAAGGACTGCGTCACACCGGTTTGACCTCTGCGCCCATTCTGTACAAACGTAGTTTCCTGGACCGGAAAACGATATGCATGTTTTGCAAAGTGATGCCCCGCTCATTGTCTATGTCGACATAAAAAGCCCGTACGCATTCATAGCGATCCGGCCAACGTTAAAGCTCGAGACGGCGTTGGGACTGCAATTCGATTGGCGCCCCCTGACACTGGATATTCCGAGCTATCTCGGGTCGGCGGAAAAGAAAGAAGGCAAGGTGGTGGCCTCGTCTGGCCGCAGCCAGCATACTTGGAATGCCATTCGCTATTCGTACCGCGACGCGAGACGCTATGCCGAGCGACAAGGGCTGGTTCTGAAAGGTACGGAGAAGATCTGGGACTCCACGCTCCCGAATATCGGTATCTTGTGGGTTATGGCGAACGCGCGCGATAAGCTGGCGGATTATTTTGAAGCGGTTTATCCGCCGTTTTGGCGGCGCGAGCTTGATATTGAAAACCTATCGGTGGTGGAGACCTGTTTGCGAAAGGCAGGCATCGACCCAGCCGGATTTGCGGCGTTCGCGGCCGGTGAAGGGCGTCGATTGCATGATGCGTTACAAGCTCAGTTTCATCCAAACGGTATTTATGGCGTTCCGACTTATGTGCTCGGCGATGAGGTTTTATTTGGCCGTGAGCATATCCCTTACATTCGCTGGGCGCTCAATGGCGGCGAAGGCCGCGCGCCCGACATCGCTTATGAGATCACCTAATGTTGACGGTCTATATCGATTTCAAATCTGCCGACGCTTATCTCGCGATGGCGCCGACGCTCGCGCTTGCGCGTCGAAGATCTATCGACCTGGTCTGGAAACCGTTTCGCGTCATCGAGCGCGAGGTCCCGCCGCTTCGATCCAAGGAAACTATCGGCGAAAGCCATCGCCGCGTGCGCGCGCAGTCGCAGCGTGATCTCGCAATCAAGTATGCGGCACATCAGGGCATAGACTTGCAGTTTCCCGCATCAATCGGCTCTACGGACCTCGCACTCGCGGTCCTCGGCGCCATTGAGGTTGATCCATTACCCTACATTCGCGCGGCCTTTGAGGCCTATTGGGTGTCTCACGCAGACCTGGATGATCCGCGCATCTTGAGCCGATTGATGACGGACAGCCGAACTGAGCTATCGTGCGATTTTAACACCGCGCGGGATAGGTTCGATCTCGCCCAAACCGAGGCGGAAGAGACGGGCATCGTTGGCGTTCCGGCCTATCTCATTCAAGAGCAAATTTTTATCGGCCGCCAACACTTGCCGTGGATCGAAGACCTCGTCTGCAACACCTGACCTTACTCATTCGGCCATTGGGTGACGCGGCAGCGATTATTGTTTTTGGTCGTCCCTTTAGACTTATATTTGATCGTTCCACCACTCCGGCGAAAGATCACGCTTTTGCCTTTTTTACAGGTTTCGGAATCGCCCATATCGATCAGAATCCGACCCCAGACCTGCTGCCCTTGGCGGATCTCCATATTTTTGTCGAGGCAATTATCGGGACCGGTATACACTTTCATACGATCATCCAGGACATATCTGAGTGAACCATCTGGGGCTGTATAAGCAGAGATGCCTTTCGGCTTGACCAAGCACTTCTTACCATTTTCGAGTTCGAACTGAATGAAAAAACGAGACGTGTACGCGCCTTCGTTTTTGTATTCCATAATGCTCGCTTTGACCTCACTGGCTTGCACCGGGCTGGCCAACACAACCGATAATCCCATTAAAAGCAGAATCCCGCGCATATTGAGTCCTCCGAAACAACATGTTGGTGAGGATTTTATCTGTTAAGCTTCTAGGCGGTACTGTCAGATTCGACGGGAAAACGTCTCAGTCATCAAAGCCAACAAAATTCGCTGCCTTATCCATCGACTTGCGATTGGAGACGATAGTATTCGCCAGGAAGCTTTCGTCAGGCCAGCCCACCGCAACGCAAATCATGATGACGTGATCGTCAGGGAGGCCGGCAGACTCACGCACAACGACCGATTGCACGATGCCTTGGATTGCCGAACTGGCGCGAGGCAGAACCTAATCACCCGGCCAGCTGCTCACCCGACAGCGATTTTTGTTAAATGTCGTCCCTTTCGTTTTGTAGGATATCAAACCGCCGCTCGACTGATAGATGACGCGCTTATCTTTCTTGCAGCTTTCGGAGCTTCCAGAATCAATCTGCACTCTCCCCCAGACTTCAATACCATTCGGAATACCTCCTCCGACATCGACGCAGCGGTTTGGTCCAAGGAAGACCTGCATATTGTCATCTAGCCCATACTTAATCCAACTTCCTGGGCCAACATAAGCCGACATGGACTTTGGCTTCACCCAACAAGCTTTACCATCATCAAGTTTGTATTGAATGTAGAAGCGTGCGACATAGGCACCGTCATTGCTGTATTTCATCGTGCTCGCGGTGACTTGGCTCGCATTCGCCAAACCGGAGGCCATTGCTCCAACGATAACGTAAACGAGCGCTCGCAATACGCGTGGCATGCTGTTCTTCATGACAGGTCCAATCTACTCTAATTGTTGTGTTTCACGCCGCCTTTGCTCTTGATCTGGCAGCGATTGTTGTTTTCTGTCGTCCCTTTGGTTTCAACAACCAAGGTTCCACCATTCGGGTCGTAATAGAATTTGGCGCCGTCCTTTCGGCAGGACTCTTTCCTTGCCGTCGAATGGTATCCGGACCCACGATCTATGTAGACCAATCCCCAGACTTCTTTGCCTTGTGCGGGAAGACAGGATTCGCCAGGCTCATTTGACACAAGCAAACTCCCGTCCGAATTATCAAGCTGGATCGTGACTGACTTGCCTGATTTAATCCCGTTGCCTTTTGTGTTTTTGCCCCGGCACCAGACCTTTACGCCATTGTACATGCTGTAAATGTCAAAATAGGCTTGGTAAGCGCCTTCATTCTTGTATTTGATCGCATTCACGGCCCATTTGTCCGCACAAGCGGGGCTTGTGAGCGCGAATACAAAACTTAAACAGAGAATAAGACCGCGCATCCAAGACATCCCGAGAGGTTGACCTCTCAAACTCTTATCTGGCCGTCACGGTCGGCCCCACTGTCAGGTGCGACAGGGCGCGGGTTTAGTCCTCAAAACCAACGAAGTTCGCGGCTTCGTCAATCGACTTGCGATTCGAGACAACAACATTTGCCGGGAAGCTTTCGTCCGGCCAACCCATCGCGACGCAGATCATGATAACTTGATCATCGGGGATGCCCGCATGCTCACGGACGACCGGCGATTGCATGATGCCTTGTGAGTTGATCACGCATCCCAACCCTTTTGACCAGGCTGCGTTGACAATCGCATTGACGACACCGCCGCAATCAAAGGGTGCAATATCGCTGCCATGGATCGAGCGATCATAAGTGACGACAATGGAAACCGGCGCGTCGAACTGGCGAAACCCGCGCAGAACCCAGTCTTGTCGGCCCTCTTTGTCGTGCCGTTCAATGCCCATCTCGCCGAAGAGTTGCTTGGCGACTTCGATTTGGCGCTCGCGATGGACGCCCTCATAGCCTGGGCCGCCGCGAAACTCTCGGCTATCCGGAACCCCGGCTAGGATATTCTCAACATTTCCTTTGCGAATTTTGTTGAGGATCTCGCCCCCCACCACATAAAAATTCCAAGGCTGGGTGTTGTATGATGTCGGCGCGCGCATCGCCATGGTGAGCACCTCTTTGATCACGTCTTTCGGGACCGGTTTGTCCAGATAGCCGCGAATGCTACGGCGTCCCATGACAACATCTTTATAGTTCATCTCATTGCTCCCGGCCGATCATTTGCTGATGTCTTGTTAGCGCACCGAACGCCCGCGTGTAGCCGTCTCTCAGCGTGAAGTGAACCTTTTTGGCAGAGCTCACGACTACAGATAGGCAAGCCAATAGGAGATCTTGCATGAGCCGGTCGCAAACCGAACGCGTTTATGACGAATTGCTCGTCACAATGGCGCGGTCGGGGGATCAGAATGCTGCCAATCGGCTGGCGGCGCGGTGGTATCCGCGCTTGCTGCGCACCGCGCTGCGACTGCTCCAGGATCGCGGCGAGGCAGAAGACGCCGTGCAGGAGACGTGGGCCGGGATCTGCCGCGGCTGGCCACGCTTGTCGGATCCGGCCATGTTTCCAGGCTGGGCGTTCGGTATCTTGCGCCGCAAATGCGCCGATCGGATCCGTCGGTTGCAAAAAGACCGATCGCGCTCAGCGCCGGTTGAAGCGGCGCCTGAGCCCAGCGAACCTGCGCGCGCAGAGCTACGCTTGGAAATCGACCAAGCGCTCGCAGCGTTAAGCGCGGAGCACCGGCTCGCCGCCATTCTCTATTTCGGAGACGGCCTGAGTTTGAATGAAATTGCCGCTGTTACCGGCATTCCCGTCGGAACCGCGAAATCGCGTCTCTTTAAGGCGCGCCAACTGTTAAAATCTCACTTGAAAGGAGAGACCAGATGAGCAGTTTTGAAGATCGTTTATTGACGAGCTTGAATGCCGAGGATGAGGCATTTCTCAAAGAGCTCGAACAAGATTCGGGTTTGTTCCAGCAAATGGGTATGACGTTGACGGGGCCCCTTCGCTATTGGACCGCCTTCGCGTTCGTCTTCAGTCTATTTTTCTTTGGCCTTGCAATTTGGGGCGTGGTCAAAATGTTTGAGACCGAGAGCCTTAAGCACGTCATTCTATGGGGAACACTGGTTGGATTTTCCAGCCTATCGGTCGGTTTGGTGAAAGTTTGGTTCTGGATGCGGATGAACCATCTGAACGTCCTGCGAGAACTCAAACGGATTGAGCTGCGACTGGTCAAATCGACTTAAGCTGTTTCGGTTGTCATCGCGACAAAGACATCTTCCAGATTAGGCTGTTCCGTCGACAGGTCGGCGACGCTGATGCCGGCCTCGCGGACCCGCTCTAAGAGACGCCCAATACCGGTTTCCGAGCTATGAAAGGTGATATCAAGACCGCCATCATCCGAAAGTTTAGCATTCAAATCGGTCAGGCTTTCGGGGATGGTCGAGAGCGTCTCTCTTGGGGTAATTTTTAGCAGTCGCTGATCCAGCCGAGCGAGCAATTGTGGGGTCGGCTCTTGCGCCAACACTTGTCCGTGACTGATGATCGCAATCTCATCGCACAGCTCTTCGGCTTCTTCGAGATAGTGGGTGGTGAGGATAATGGTGGTTCCATTCGCATGGAGTTCTCTGACATAGGCCCAGAGCGATCGGCGCAGCTCAACGTCCACACCCGCGGTCGGTTCATCGAGGATCAAAACGGGTGGATTGTGAACCAGGGCTTTGGCCACCATCAAGCGGCGCTTCATCCCACCTGAGAGCTGCCGAACGTAAGCGTCTTTTTTATCGTCCAGACCGACGGCTTTGAGGATCTCTAGGCTGCGGCGTTCGGCTTTGGGAACGCCATAATAGCCGGCTTGCAGCTCAAGCGCTTGGATCGGTGTGAAGAACGGATCCATATTGATCTCTTGATTGACCACGCCTATCGCGGCGCGCGAGGACCGGGGATGGTTATCTATATCTAAGCCCCATATCTTCGCCGTGCCGCCCGTTTTGGTAACCAGCCCGGCGAGGATATTAATGAAGGTCGACTTGCCCGCCCCATTCGGCCCGAGCAAACCAAAAATCGCCCCTCTCTCAATTTTTAGGTCAATGCCTTTCAGCGCCCGCATCTCAGGCAGTTTTCCCGACGCCCGATAGGTCTTCTCAAGACCGATCGCTTCAATCGCGAAATCAGGTTGGCTCATAGAAGCTCCGTGCGCTTTGGCCGGAAGATATAGGTGCGCAGAGGAGATTCGCTCAAGTGTTTTGTTTCTCGCGGGCCCTTTGAAAAGCAGGTCGCTCCATCAGACGCTCCAGGTAATCCGTCGCGTTAGGCCCGAGCCGCGCCCGCAATGGTTTGAGCGTGGTGGCGAGGAACAAGCCGTAGCCGATTGCGATGTCCGCGATCGAAAACCGGCTGGCCACCAGATAATCCCGCGTTTCCAATGCGGTTTCGACATGCTTCAGGCGCCCCGAAAACCAAGCAGCGTAATCATCCGCGACCTGCGGAAGTCGGCGGTCTTTTGGTTCCAAGTATGAATAGCGTAGCACCAATGTCTGCGGGAAGGTCAGCGTCGCATCGCTGAAATAGAGCCAATTTAAGAAGCTCCCATATTCCACATGATCGGGCGCAAGCGCCAGTGCAGGGCCGTAGCGCTGAGCGAGATAATAACAGATCCCGGTGCTCTCGCTCATTTGCGTATCTCCATCAATCAAAAACGGGACCGTCCCGAGCGGATTGATGTCCTTGTACGCTTTGGCAAACACGCGGGGTGGAAAAGGGAGATTTATAAGATCGTAATCCAGTCCCATCTCTTCTAAGCACCAGAGCGGGCGTAAGGATCTCGCATCCGGACAGTGATACAGGGTGAGGCTCATTCGATCAGGTCCTTTTTCTATTGCCTCTATCGCATTGACGCTCGGCGCGCACCACCATAGCTATCGCTCGACCGTTCCTCTGACCCCGTTTCTTAGCGGAAAATGTGAGCCCGCCCATGACACAGGTCCCAACCCATGAACAGCCTGAGATCATTATGGTCGAAACGCGCAAAGTCTCTTGCGACGGGGGCGGCGGCGCTTTGGGACATCCGCGCGTTTGGTATGAAATGGGCGCAGATGATATGGTCGAGTGTAAATATTGCGACCGACGCTTCATTCTAAAAGGCGGCAAAGTCGATCTCGGTGAACGCTAGCGCACCCGTGGAAAAGGCCGACATGATCACCTTGCGTCACGGCTTGTCCTTGACGTGAACGTAAAGCATATCTGGGCCAAGAAATTGGAGATCTCAAATGGCTGAAGCTTATATCGTCGACGCATGCCGAACACCGCGCGGAATTGGCAAACAGGGCAAAGGAGCGCTTGCGCATCTTCATCCGCAGCATTTGGGCGCCACCGTGCTCGGCGCATTGCGCGACCGCAACCAGCTAAACACGGCCGAGGTTGACGACATTATTTGGGGCACCAGTTCGCAGCGTGGTGCGCAAGGGGCAGACCTTGGCCGCATGGCAGCACTCGATGCCGGATATGATGTCAAAGCCTCCGGTGTCACCCTCGATCGCTTTTGTGGGTCAGGGATCACAACGGTAAACCTGGCGGCGGCGCAAGTCATGTCGGGAATGGAAGATGTGGTGATTGCCGGCGGCACTGAAATGATGAGCTACACGTCAGCGACGGCGGACCCGAAAGTGCCGCCGATGCTGGATGCGGGCAATATGAGCTTGCGTGAGAAACATCCGCAATCCCAACAAGGCGTTTGCGCTGATGCGATCGCGACCCTCGAGGGGATTGACCGGGAGGCTGTGGATCAGCTTGCCGTGGTGAGCCAAGAGCGTGCGGCGCGCGCCGTTGCCGAAGGCCGTTTCGAGAAATCGCTGGTCGCGGTTTACAATCCGGATGGATCGCTAGCACTTGATAAAGAGGAGTTTCCACGACCAGGCACCAGCATGGAGAGCCTCGCGGGGCTCAATACGGTGTTTAATATGTTTATGGAAATCCCGGTTGACGATCAGGGCAATACATATGGCACGATGGTCACCAAGAAGTACCCAGAGCTTGCAGGCAAAATCAATCATGTTCACCATGCGGGCAACTCATCTGGGGTGGTCGATGGTGCGGCCGCGCTGCTGATTTCGTCCGATGCTGCGGTAAAGAAAAACGGCTGGAGGCCGCGGGCGCGGATTGTGGCCACAGCGAATATGGGCGACTGCCCGACGCTGATGCTCAACGCGCCCGTTCCTGCCGCGCAAAAAGTGCTCGAGAAAGCCGGGCTGTCGACGGACGATATCGATGTATGGGAAATCAATGAAGCCTTCTCCGTCGTCGCTGAACGGTTTATTCGGCACCTGGAATTGGACCGCGAGAAAGTGAACATTAATGGCGGCGCCATGGCCTTAGGTCATCCAATCGGCGCCACTGGGTCTATCCTGATCGGGACCGCCTTGGACGAGCTCGAGCGCTCAGGCGGGCGATACGGCTTGGTGACCATGTGCGCCGCTGGCGGAATGGCACCCGCCGTGATTATCGAACGCCTCTAAGGGCACTCAGTCGCTTTCACTGCGATTGCCGACAAGCCTGCCGACTCGCCTCATGCGCGAGCCCGGCTGGTCAAATTGAAAACAAAGCGTCATAGTTTCTTGAACCAGTTTGCTTTAGGGGACCGAAAGAGTTCCGCTAGAGACGGGTTTGGGAGGAATTTATGGAACAGTTGCAGGGCATGGATGCCTCCTTTGTGGCATTGGAAACCCCAAGCTCGCCGATGCATATCGGTTCAATTTTAATTTATGACCCGTCAACAGCGCCCGGCGGCTTTGTCCGGTTCAAGGACATCTTGCGCTTCTATGAAGAGCGCATGCAGCTGTCGAAAACGATGCGACAGAAGCTCGTCAAAGTTCCGTTCAATGTGGACTATCCTTATTGGGTGGAAGACGCCGATTTCGATCTGGAATATCACGTTCGGCATGTCGCTTTGCCAAAGCCCGGTGACTGGCGCCAGCTGTGCATTCAAGCGGCGCGAATTTTTGCCCGCCCACTCGACTTATCGCGCCCGCCCTGGGAATTCACGGTTGTTGAGGGATTGGACAATGTCCCAGGGGTTCCAAAAGGCTCGTATGCGGTAGTGACCAAAGTGCACCATTCCGCGATCGATGGGATGTCGGGGATCGACATGATGCAAGCCTTGCATACGCCGACCCCGAGCATCGCAGCGCCAAACCAGCCCGACACTTGGAAACCGGACAGAAACCCCAACCGTGTCGGCATGTTCGCCAAAGGCTATGTGCGCGCTTGGATCAACCCATTGCGCCAATTGGGCGTTTCGGCGCAGGCCGTCCCGGGGCTCTATCGCGCAGCCAAAGGCATGATCAAAGGTGATTTCGGTTTAAAGGCCGCGATTGAAGCGCCTAAGACCCGATTCAACACGAAAATCTCGCCGCATCGCGTGGTTGAGGGCAGAGTGTTTGATCTTCAACACATCAAAGCCCTAAGAGCCCTCGCGCCAGGCGCCAAAGTAAACGATGTCATGCTGACGATTATTGGTGGCGGTTTGCACAAATATTTGAAGCATCACAATGACTTGCCGAAAACATCGATGACGGCGATGGCGCCAATTTCGGTGCGGGCCGAGGATGAAAAGAACACCATGGGCAATCAGGTGTCGGCGATGATTGCGCCGCTTGGGACCCATATCGCGGATGCCGCGGAACGCATGGCCTATGTGTTTGATCAAACCAGTCGCTCGAAAGAGATGACGAATGCGATTGGCGCGCGACAGATGACCGAAGCGAGCAAAGTCTCACCCGCTTTGTTTATGGCGCTCGGGGCGCAGCTCTATTCGCGCTTGGGCCTTGCCAATTTCACGGTCCGCCCGGTGATCAATACCGTGGTCACAAATGTGCCAGGGCCGCCAGTCCCGATTTATTCCGCCGGCGCAAAACTGGTGAGTATGCAAGGATTGCTCTGTCTGCTCGATGGTATGGCGCTTGGCCACGTGGTTCAGAGCTATGTGAATGAAGCGACGGTTTCGTTCACCGCCGACCGCGATATCATGCCGGATCCTGAGTTTTACAGCCAGTGCTTACAGGAAAGCTTTGAAGACATGGCCAAGGTCGCCGGGTTGGATCTCACCCCGCCAAAACCGAAACCGGCTGCGAAGAAAACAGCCGCGCGCGCAAAATCGAATACAGCGGCAAAACGAAAAACCACCGTCACGGCAGCAAAGAAAACCGCCACAAATCAATCAAAGGCGAAGGCCAACTGAAGAAATTAGGCATCTATTTCTAGACTTGTCTCTTAGCGTGTTACAGGGCATGGTTGCATAAGTAACCGTGAAAACACGGAATGCGGGAGGCAAATATGGCTGCAGCAACACTGGCGAAACCGCCACATCCGTTTTGGACACTCACCGAAGGCCGCGCTTTGCTCGAACTTGGCGCCTTCTCTTTGCTGCGCAAGCAAATGCAAAACCTACCGAAAGGGGACGGACACCCGGTCTTGGTCCTGCCTGGATTTATGGCGAGCGACCACTCGACCCGCCCGATGCGGCGCCTGTTCGATGATCTTGGATACATCTCATATGGATGGGGCCTTGGCCGGAATGTCCGCTTCAATGATACGCGCGAACGGCAAATGTCGGATCTCGTGGAACGGATCTATGACGAGAATGGCGCTAAGCTCTCAATTGTTGGGTGGAGCCTTGGCGGCGTCTTTGCGCGCGAATTGGCGAAAGCCCATCCCGACATTGTGCGCCTGGTCATTTCGCTCGGCAGCCCAATCACGAACAATCGAAGACATGCTGCGCCATCGCGCCTATTCGAAGCCATCAATGGCAAAGAAACCCCACCTGAAGCGGCAGGGCGGTACCGTGATCTGGCCGAAGCGCCGCCGGTGCCGACGACCTCAATCTTCACAAAGACGGATGGCATTGTCGCCTGGCGCGGGTCTGTGCAACAGCCGTCCGCACACCGTGAAACTGAGAATATCGTCGTACCCGCAAGCCATGTTGGACTAGGCGTCAACCCGCTGGTGATGTTGGCCGTCGCAGATCGCTTGGCGCAACCGGAAGACGAATGGGCACCGTTCGATCGCACGGGATGGCGCGAGTTGGTGTATAAGCATCCGTCCGAGATCTGACAAAACTCGATCAAATTTGATCAATCCTTTGAACATTAACCTCATTCCTATGTGCCAATACGGGGCGTAGCGAAATGAACCATTTTCGCAACTTGGCGAGGAGTGAGGGACACAAAATGGCGAAGACTGTACTGGTCATCGACGATGATCCGACGCAACGTCGTTTGTTAACGGCGGCAGTAGAAAAAGCAGGCTTTGCCTGTAGAACAGCTCCGGACGGAGAGACCGGTGTTGCGATCGCGACGGACGCGAATGCCGGTGCGGATGTGGTCCTGTTAGACCTCACAATGCCAGGTTTGTCGGGGATGGAAACGCTCGAAATGTTGACGGAGCGCCGCCCGGACGTGCCGGTCATCATGCTCACCGCAACAAGCGGTATCGACACGATTGTTTCGGCGATGCGCACGGGTGCTGTCGACTTTATTGTCAAACCCGCCAATCCAGAGCGCGTTGTGGTCTCGATCCGAAATGCGCTCAAACTGTCATCGCTCACCGGTGAGGTCAAACGCCTGACCCGTAAGGCCGAAGGCGGTATGGGCTTTGACGACATGATCGCCAGCGCGCCGGTAATGCGTCAGGTTTTGCGCCTCGGCCAACGCGCCGCGGCTTCAGACATTCCAGTGCTGATTCTGGGTGAAAGCGGGGTCGGTAAGGAAGTCATCGCACGCTGCATACAGGGCGCATCCGATCGGGCGGGCAAACCGTTCATTTCAGTCAATTGTGGCGCGATCCCGGAAAACCTCGTGGAGAGCATTCTATTCGGCCATGAAAAAGGGGCGTTTACGGGCGCCGTCGCACGCTCGCCCGGCAAGTTCGTCGAAGCCGACGGCGGCACGCTCTTCTTGGATGAGGTGGGCGAATTGCCGCTCGATATGCAAGTCAAACTGCTGCGAGCCTTGCAAGAAGGCGAAGTGGATCCCGTTGGCGCGCGCCGTCCGGTCAAAGTAGATGTCCGGATCATATCCGCAACCAATCGCGATCTCGCCCAGCGCGTTAAAGATGGCGCGTTCCGAGAGGATTTGTTCTATCGGCTAAACGTCTACCCGATTGAAATGCCAAGCCTGCGAGAGCGGGTCGACGATATTCCGGCTCTGGTGGATCATTTCATTGGTCGGTTCAACGCCTCGGAGGGCACCCGGATTGTCGGAGCGGAAGACGAGACGCTAAAAATGCTCTGTGCCTTTGATTGGCCCGGCAACGTGCGCCAGTTGGAAAACGCTGTGTTTCGCGCCGTCGTGTTATGCGAAGGCGATTTGTTGCAGCCGCATGATTTCCCACAGATTAGTGGCATCACGCCAGAGATTTCGGCATTGCCAGAGGTGCCCGCAAGGATGACCGCCGCAAATGATGTGGTGCCGAGTGCCTCAGCCGCTGGACCGGTATCCGTGCTCTGCGACGGCGAAGTGCGCAGTCTCGCCGATGTTGAGCGCGATCTCATCGCCTTCGCGATCGAGTTCTATGCCGGTCATATGAGCGAGGTCAGCAGACGCTTGGAGATTGGCCGGTCGACGCTCTATCGCAAAGTCCGCGAATACGAGCTTGATGTGGACGGCAAAAAAGAAGCGAGCTAAGGCCAAAGTCCGCACACAGTTTTAAGAAAGCCCGGTTTGTGACCGGGCTTTTTTGTTGGTGGTGACCGCCGGCGGTTCAGCCTTTCATCGCGAGATCCTCTTATTTGAACCGCTTCAATAGGTGTCATCCGTTAGGTTTAGACCGCGGCGCAAAGATACTGGCGCGTTAAGCGCTTTCGCCGCCGCCAGATGACCTGTCTCATCTCTGATCGACGCGACCCGTCTCGGTCGGTCATATTCAAGACGTCATGTATCGAGAACAGGCTGATCTTATAAATGCGAGATCGGCGGCGCTGTCTTACCTAAGCCGCCGTCACTGCGGCATTGGTTGGCGAGACGTCGTCTGGGAACGCCACAATCCGGTTGCGGCCTTGCGCTTTGGCCTGCCGTAGACACAAATCAGCGCGCTGGATCGCCGTCTCAAGTGTCTCGCGTTTGCGACAAACGATCACGCCGATGCTCGCCTCGAGCCGGATCGGCGTTTCATTGTATGATAGCTGAAGCGTCTCGACTTGGCGGCGCAAGCGCTCCGCTGCGCGAATGGCAGATTGCCGCCCGGTATCCGAGAGCAAAACCGCAAACTCCTCGCCGCCCCAACGTGCCACATCGTCTGTGCCAAACCGGCTAATGCTCTTCAAATGCTCCGACAGACTGCGCAGAGCCGCATCACCGCCCATGTGCCCATGGCGATCATTGATCAATTTGAAGTAATCAAGATCGATCAACATCAGCGACATTGGTTGGTTAGTCCGCTGATACCGCGCCGACTCACGCTCATATCGGTGCGCGAAGGCGCGCCGGTTCAGCAATCCTGTCAGTGGGTCTGTGGTCGCCAGCTCGAGCAATTGCTCCTGAACTCTGATCAGCTTGCTGGAATAGATGGCCATCAGAAGCGATGCTGGCGGGGCGAGGACGCACGACGCGATAATTGCGGTGATCGAAACTGTGTTCGCGCCTCTGGCTTCCAGGTAAGGTGCCACCAAAGCGGTGAAGTGCACCGTCGCGCAAATCAACACCACTGACAGCAGTGTCGCATAAACCGCGGTGTGAAGGCGTGATGAAGTACTCAGCATAATTAACGTCCCTGTCCTTGGCCGTACAGGAAAAGTGCGAAATCGCCGTTCAGCGGATTGTTCAAATTTGATCGACTTTTCGTCAGGTTTCGAACACAATCTTCGGCGCCGGTTTGGTTTGCGTGGCGTCCAGTCGAAGGGCAATATCGTGTGCGGTGCGCTTGAACAGGGTCGCGCTGGTTTCGTCCATCAAGGCGGCCGGGTGTCCAATGTCGCCGCCCTCGCGGATCGCTTGCAGCATTGGAATTTCCGCAATCAAAGGCAGACCCAGTTCAGCCGCCATTTGGCGACCACCGCCTTCGCCCATCAGATAATGCCGCGCCCCGGACGGGTCCTCGAACCAGCTCATGGTTTCGACGATGCCAAGCACCGGCACATGGGTTTTGGCGAACATCGCGGCGCCGCGGCGGACATCTGCTAAGGCAACCGGTTGCGGGGTGGTGACAATCACAGCCGCGGTCACCGGCACGCGCTGTGCCAGCGTCAATTGCGCTTCGCCGGTGCCGGGCGGGGTATCAATGATCAGCAAATCGAGCGGGTTCTCAGGCGTTCCCCACGCCGCATCGTTCAGCATTTGGGTGATCGCGGATTGAACAATCGGCCCACGCCAAATCATCGGCGAATCGGCGTCGGTTAAATAGCCGATTGAAAGCGTTTCAATCCCGTATGCCTTCACTGGGATGAGCTGGCTGCGTTCATTTGTGTCGGGGCTCGCCGCTTCAACGCCCAGCATGGTTGGTATCGAAGGGCCGTAAATATCCGCATCTAACAGACCGACGCGAAGACCCTGTTTGGCAAAACTCGCCGCAAGGTTCACAGAGACGGTCGACTTTCCCACACCACCTTTCGCGCTTGCGATCACGAGGATACGTGAAATGCCAGGAATCGGGCTAATTTGGCTGGCACGATCGGGCTGGCCTTGATCGATCGCCTCGGCTGACAAGCGCGCCCCTTTTCGGACGCGGCGTGGTGCCGCAGGGGTCTGCATATCATCCTGAGTCGAGGTTTGCGCCGTCAGCACGGAATCGACATCTTTCACCCCGGAAATTCGCAATGCGGCGGCTTCTGCCTCAACCCGCAGGTTTTCCGCATGCTCAAGTTCATTGGGGTCGGCTTCGATGATCAAGGTGACACGGCCATTTTCCCCAAGGCGCACACCAGACAACCATTTTGGCGCGCCAAGGGCGCTCCTGATTGTCGCGGAGGTGATGGTTTTCCGCTCTTTCTTGTCCCAAAACATGGGCTATGTCCTTGATGAAGAGGCCTGTTGATCGCAAATAGGCATCACGAAGATAAAAAGCCAGCAACTCTGGTATGACCAAAAGGAGGGGCAATGCCCTGGAACGACAATAGTGGAAGCGGCGACGAACCCCCAAAGGCCAATGGCGGTCCATGGGGCAGTGGCGGTTCTGGCGGCAACGGCAATGGCGGCTCACCTTGGGGGCGTCCAGGTGGCGGTGGCCAAGGCGGTGGGTCTGACATCGAAGAACAAATGCGCCGAATGCAGGAGCGATTCTCCAGGCGCGGACGCGGTGGCGGCGGTGGCGGTGGACGCGCTCCAAATCTTGGCCCCGGCGGATTTCTCGTCCTCGGCGTTGTGGCCGCAGTCGCTTGGCTCGCAACCGGCGTCGTGATTGTCGACGAGGGCGAGCGGGCTGCGGTGTTCCGGTTTGGGAACTGGGAACGCAACTTCTCCCCAGGACTGCACGTTCACCTACCGGCGCCAATTGAAACGCATGAGATTCTACCGTCGCAGGTTCAGCAACGCACAACCATTGGCGCAAATCAAAACGAAAGCCTTATGCTCACGCGCGATGAAAACATCGTGGATGTCCAATTTCGAGTGTTTTGGTTCTACGGTGCGAATCCTGAAGACTTCATCCTGAACGTCGATCATGGCACCGGCAGGTCAGGATTAAATAGCGTCCTAGTCAAAGCCGCTGCCGAAAGCGTGATGCGCGAAGTCGTGGGCAAGTCGACGCTCGACGCCGTCATCACGACCGGGCGATCAGAAATTCAATCCGCAGTATTGGAGCAACTCCAACTTCTCATGAATGATTATAATGCCGGTGTCGATGTTCGCCGTATCGAGATCCTTGAAGCGCAAAACCCTGGCCCCGTTCAAGAAGCCTTCTTGGACGTAATCAATGCCGGTCAGGATGCTGAAAAAGCCGTGCAAGACGCCAATCGATACGCAAATGACATTGTCCCACGTGCACGTGGTCAGGCGCAGCAAGTTCTGCAAGATGCTCAGGCTTATCGTGATCGTGTCATCGCCGATGCGACGGGTGAAGCTGATCGTTTCAAGCAGATTCTGGAAGAGTATCTCAAAGCGCCACAAGTGACTCGCGAACGGATGTATCTTGAGACGATGGAGCGCGTATTGAATCGAACCGACAAGCTAATCCTAGACAGCGATTCTGGGGCAGTGCCTTACCTGCCGCTGGATCGCGTCAATCGGACAGGAGGAAACTGAGCATGAGACCGTTCGGTATCATTGGGATCGTAGTTGCAATTGCGGCGATCCTCGCTTTGTTAAATTCGTTCTTTATCGTTGATCAGCGACAGCAGAGTTTGGTGCTGCAAGTCGGTCGCGCGGTTCAAGTGTTTAACGAACCTGGCAGTGATGAAGCGGGACTGAAGTTCAAAATTCCCTTCCTCCAATCCGTCGTGACATATGACAAGCGCAATCTCGGTCTTGATGTGGTGCCAGACCAGGTGCTGTTCGCATCCAACCAAGAGCAGCTCATCGTCGACGCATTTGTACGCTGGCGGATTGCCGATCCGCTGAGTTTCTATCAACGCTTGCAAACCATTCCGACCGCTGAAGATCAGCTGGGCCAGTTTACAGAGGCTGCAATGCGGAACGCATTGAGCAGTCGGTTGCCGGAAGAAATCATCTCTGGACAACGCTCGGAACTGATGGACGAAATTCGCGATGACCTCTCCGCATCAAGTGAGGAACTCGGGATCGATATTATCGACGTCCGGATCAAGCGCGTGGAATTGCCACCGGAAGTCTCCCAGCGGGTCTTCGACCGAATGGCAGCGACGCGAAACCAGCAAGCTGAACAAATTCGCGCCGAAGGTGACGAACGGGCCAGGCTCGTGCGCGCCGAAGCGGAACGTGAGCGCACGGTCTTACTGGCTGAGGCGCGCCGCGAATCGGAGCAAATTCGAGGCGAGGGCGATGCGCAGCGCAATGAGATTTATGCCGAGGCATATGAGCGTGATTCGGAGTTCTTCCGCTTTCAGCGCGCTTTAATCGCTTGCGAACAGGCCTTCACACAGGGCACGCAAATCGTCGTCGGACCCAACAATCTCGGGCTTTGCGATGAGTTTATCGATCAAGCGCGGGCGAACGGAACACCGCGCCGCTAAGCCATCGGTTGAGACTATATGTGACGGCCCCGTTCGGTTCAGCCTGAGCGGGGCAGTTCTTTTTTGAGCGGTGGGAGATAAGCGATGTGGACAATCATTTTGGCAGGGATTGGCGTTTGGTTCTTATTTGAGGGCGCGATCTATGCTGGCGCTCCAGAAGCGATGAAACGGTTTGGCGCCTGGCTTGCTGAGCTCCCTGAGGCGACCATTCGCCAGTCCGGATTATGGTCGATGGCGATTGGTGCCGTTTTACTTTACGCTATGGTGAGATTCGGGGGCTGAGAAAGGGTTGCGCCTTGCCCAGATAAGGCCCTAGTTACACTTAAGGTGTTAGAAACATCTGTAGGAGAGCTTTGTTAGATGCGCCGGTCTTTGTCTGCGATTGCATTGGTTTTGTTCGGTCTGAGCCCGGCTTGGGCGCAAACCTCTTTGTCGGCGCCGCTGGACGCGGTGGATCAGCAAACCCGCCCCGACAGTTTCACCCAACTGTCAAAGCGTTTGATGCCGGCTGTGGTCAACATCACGACATCGAAGGTCATCGCCAATGACCTGCCGATGTTTGAAGACGGCGAGCCGCTCAGCGAGTTCAACCCGTTTTTCGGGCGCGATCCGGACGGTTTCAGCCAAGAGGGCGCGCTCGGCTCCGGGTTTGTGATTTCGCCCGACGGTTTGATCATCACCAATGACCATGTGATCAATGGCGCGGATGAGATCAATGCGGTGTTCTCAGATGGTCGGACGCTGCGCGCCGAACTGATCGGAACCGATGAGGCCACCGATATCGCCGTGCTAAAAGTCGAACAAGATACGCCCTTCCCATTCGTCGATTGGGCAGACAGCGAAGCGGCGCAAGTCGGCGATTGGGTGATGGCGATTGGTAATCCGTTTGGATTCGGCGGTTCGGTCTCTGTCGGGATCGTTTCCGCCCGCAACCGCGACATCAATTCTGGCAATTACGACAATTATATCCAAACCGATGCTGCGATTAACTCTGGAAACTCCGGCGGGCCGCTGTTCAATTTGAATGGTGAAGTGCTGGGCGTAAACACGGCGATCATCACGCCGACCGGTGGTTCAGTCGGCTTGGGATTTTCGATTCCCTCCAATCTGGCACAACAAATCAGCGAGCAATTGGTAGCATTTGGGAAAGCGCGCCGTGGATGGTTTGGAGTTAACATCCAAAATGCCGACCGTGACCTTGCTAAAGCTTATGGCCTCGCCGAAGGAACCGGTGTGATTCTGACCCGGATCGATCCAGACGGTCCCGCGGCAAAGGCCGATTTTGAAGTTGGTGATCTGATCCTGGAATTTGACGGGCGGGTCGTGGCCGATGAGCGCTCGCTGAGCCGGATTGTCGCCGATACTGAAATTGGAAAACAAGTCGATGTCGATTTGGTCCGCGATGGGCGCCGCCGTACGGTTTCATTCGAGCTTGGCGAACTGACCAGCGAAGATGAGGACAATACGGATGATCCTATCGAGACCGAAAGCTCGCTGACAGATAATCCGCTTGGTGTGGATTTTGTGGAGCTGTCCGAAACGGATCGGCGGCGCTATCGAATTCCAAATGACGTCAATGGTGTGCTGGTGCGGTCGGTATCGCCGCGCGGCCCGAGTTTTGGCAAATTGCGCAAAGGCGATGTGGTGATAGAGATGGCGTTTGAGGCGCTCGAGTCGCCAGAGCAAGCATTGATCGCGATGGATGAGGCGAGCCGAAAAGAAGGCCAGCCGCTCTTGCTGCGGATCTATCGCGGTAACACCACATTGTTCCAGGCGATCGATATCGAAGTGCGCGGCTAATCACGATTGCCAGACGATTTCGCTATCTGTGTACCCTTGAAAGTAAAGCGCCGCAGTCAGGTCGGTAACCTCCATGGCCGCGTCGGCCGCGCCAGAAACAATCGGCTTGGCATGCACAGCCAGGCCTGTCCCAGCCGCCTCGATCATCGCTAAATCATTGGCGCCATCCCCCATGGCCAGGACATCAAGCCGGTTGAGCCCGTTGGCGAATGCGGCATCATCCAGCGCGTCAAGCTTGGCCTCACGGCCGAGAATAGGGCGTGCGACCTCGCCTGTGAGCTGGCGGCCATCATCGATCAGCGCATTGCCGCGATGGCTTTGAAACCCTACGGCTTCGGCGACGCGCGATGTAAAGTAGGTGAACCCGCCAGAGACCAATAAGCAGTATCCGCCATTTTGGGTCATCGTCGCCGTCAGGGTTTTCGCGCCGGGCATAAGCGTGATCCGCTGTGCGTAGCATTGCGCAAGAGCCTCAAGGGGCAGCCCTTTGAGCTTGCCCACCCGTTCTGTCAGAGCAGATTCAAAGTCTAACGCGCCCGCCATGGCCCGTTCGGTGATCGCCGCGATCTCGTCTTTGAGACCTGCAAACGCCGCCAGTTCGTCGAGGCACTCTTGTTGGATAATGGTCGAATCCATATCGGAGACCAATAGGCGCTTCTTACGATTTCGCGCCGGTAGAAGGGCAATATCTGCGATATCGACGAAGGCGTCGCGAAGGATCTCCCGCGCGCGGCGAATATCAAGATCACCGAGCGCAACCGCAATTTCGACCGCTGCCCAGCGCTCCTCCGCGCCCAGCAAACGGACATGGCTCGTTTGTGTCAATCCAGCCCTTTCACAAGCCGATTCCAAAGCGGAGCCCAATTTGACAAAGCCGTGCCCGATCGGCGCGACTGCCGTCGCCACATGAGAAGAGCGGAGGGTTTTGTCCGACATCGCGGCATTCCTGACTTTACGCTTTGCAGCCTGCTTCTTACGACTGAATGCATGAAGCCCGCAATCCTTATCCATGGACCGACCGCGAGCGGCAAGTCAGCCTTGTCGATGGCTTTGGCGAAACGGTTGGATGGTGAAGTGATCAATGCCGACTCGATGCAGGTCTACCGGGATTTAAGAGTGATCTCGGCCCGGCCGGCAGCGGCCGACATAAACGGAATACCACATCACTTGTTTGGCCATATCGCAGCCAGCGAACGCTACTCGACGGGCAAATGGCTTGACCAGGTCAAGCCCGTCATTGCCAAAGTGCAAAGGCGCGGGCGGGTGCCGATCATCATCGGCGGTACGGGCCTTTATCACCTGGCGCTGATTGAGGGCCTCTCTAAAATTCCGCCAGTCCCTGAAGATGTGCGCGCCGATGTGAATGAAATTTTTAAGAAAGGCGGTGTGCCGGGATTGCGCGAAAAACTGGAAACCGTCGATCGCGATACGGCCGAACGACTCGGCGAAGGCGATCGGCAACGGCTCTCGCGTGCGCTCGAAGTCTGGTACGCGACAGGCCGATCATTATCGAGCTTTCAGGGCAACAAATCGAGCCCGGTCCTAGGCCAAGGGGAATGGTTCGGCGTGGCCCTGACACCGGCACGTCCCAGGCTCTATTCCCGGATTGATCGGCGCTTTGAAGGCATGCTGATGGAAGGCGCGATGGAGGAGGCGCGGGCGCTCGCAAAACAGAACCTGCCGGACGATTTACCGGCCATGAAAGCGCATGGCATTCCGTGGTTGCTGGCATATTTGCGGGGCGATTTGAGTGCCCAAATGGCCGCCGAGAATGCGAAGCGCGATACCCGTCGTTATGCGAAGCGACAATTCACATGGATTGGCCGTCAGTTTCCTTTCTGGCCAAGGATCCCGAGCCTGAAACTCGAAGACCGATTACGGGTAATTCATGCCTTATATAAGGAGGTTGACGGGTCATAAACGGTAAGTTATGCCCCGTAACATGTTTGGGAGGAAACGCTTCATGCGTCCAACAGTCGTACTCGTGATCAGGCACCTATGCTGACGAATTACACTCGTCGGTTGTAGGTGCTTGCAACAGGGTCTCTTTTTCAGAGGCCCTTTTTTTTAACCTCAGATCAACCCCGCTCACCCACCTGCAAATGCCCAAAAAGGATTGAACTCATGGACACGCAGACTTTACCCGACGCCAAAACCGATCTCCGCCAAATGACCGGCGCGGACATCGTTATTGCTGCGCTGAAGGAGCAGGGGGTGGAGGTGATGTTTGGCTATCCCGGCGGTGCGGTGCTGCCGATTTACGATGCGCTCTTCTCTGAGCCAACAATACGGCATGTCCTGGTGCGCCATGAGCAAGGCGCTGGACACGCCGCGGAGGGATATGCGCGCTCAACCGGGAAAGCGGGCGTCGCTTTGGTAACGTCGGGTCCGGGTGCCACGAATATGGTGACGCCGATCACAGATGCGATGATGGACTCGATCCCAATGGTTGTCATCACGGGGCAAGTGCCAACTCATTTGATTGGGACAGATGCGTTTCAAGAATGCGATACCGTTGGCATTACGCGGTGCTGTGCCAAGCACAATTATCTCGTCATGGATGTCAACGATTTGGCGCGAACGATCCATGAAGCGTTCTTAATCGCCACCACAGGACGCCCCGGACCGGTGGTGATCGATATTCCGAAAGACATTCAATTCGCGACCGGAACTTATGTCAGCCGCAAAGGCATTCATAAGGCCACGTACAAACCACAATCTGACCCCGATCCCGATGCAATCAAAACGGCGATCGGGCTGATGACGAAAGCGCGTCGCCCAGTCTTTTATACAGGCGGCGGCGTCATCAATTCGGGACCGTCTGGAAGCGAGGCGTTGCGCCAGTTGCAAAGCCTGACCGGCTTTCCGGTCACCTCAACCTTGATGGGGCTCGGCGCCTTTTCGGCAAGCCATCCTGACTGGCTCGGCATGCTCGGCATGCATGGCTCTTACGAGGCCAACAATGCGATGCATGATTGTGATCTGATGATCTGTGTTGGGGCGCGATTTGATGATCGTGTCACAGGCCGGATTGATGCATTCTCACCGGGTTCGAAGAAAATCCATATCGATATCGATCCGAGCTCCATCAACAAAGTGATCCGCGCCGACGTGCCGATCATTGCCGATAGTGAGAAAGCGTTGCGGGCGATGATCAAAGCCTGGGGCAAGTCGAAGCCTGCGGACATTTCTGGCTGGAAGGCACAAATAGAGACATGGCGGGCCCGCAATTGCTTTGCCTACGCAGCCAGTCGGACAGAGATTAAACCGCAATACGCCATCGAGCGGCTCTACGCGCTAACCAAAGATCGCGACACTTACATCTCGACAGAAGTCGGCCAGCACCAAATGTGGGCGGCGCAGCACTATCATTTTGAAGCGCCCAATCGCTGGATGACAAGCGGCGGCCTTGGCACAATGGGCTATGGTTTGCCGGCGGCTGTTGGCATTCAGGCCGCGCATCCAGAGGCCCTAGTGATCGATATTGCTGGCGAAGCGTCGGTCCAAATGGTTTTGCAGGAAGTCTCCACGGCTGTGCAACATAGGCTGCCCATAAAGGTCTTCATTCTGAACAATGAGTGGATGGGCATGGTGCGCCAGTGGCAGGAATTGCTGCATGGTGAGCGCTATTCGCATTCTTACTCAGAGAGCTTGCCGGATTTCGTCAAACTGGCAGAGGCCTATGGGGCATTGGGTCTGGTCTGCGACACGCCGGACGAACTCGACGCAAAGATTCAGGAAATGATCGATTATGATGGTCCGGTCATTTTCGACTGCCGCGTCACCAAAGCAGAGAACTGCCTGCCAATGATCCCATCAGGCGCGGCGCATAATGAAATGATTTTATCGGAAATTACCGGCGATGAAATCGATGATGCTGGCCGAAAGTTGGTTTGATGTCATCTCAAGCCTTTCCCATGGCGATTGCCTCTGGCAGAAGCGTGCGTCTGACGAGAGGATTGGCCATGGGGCTCGGGAATCTGTTGGGTTGGTTGCAGAACCATATTGAGGTCGTCGTCGCATTGCTGTCGGCGGCGATTGCCGTGTTTGGGGCCCTCATCAGCCGGACTGAAACCCGCAAGCAGCGCGCGCTGCAAATGGAGAATTTGCGCCAAAATGTCGATATGCAGAGCCTTGGATGGGGCAATGCATGTATCGACATTCTGAACCGGGCAGCAATGTTTGCCCGTACGCGGCAACATCAATCCAATGATGCCAGCTTTCTACAACAGCGAATAAATCTGATGTTGGCCATTTCTTCTTTGGTTGAGCGTGGCAGATTGTTTTTTCCCAACATCAATCCCGAAGGGCTCGGGGTGGACAAAGAAGCCGCGTATCGTGGCAAGCGCCCACCCATTCTCGATGCGCTCATGTTCGCTTATTACGAAGTCGAAGCTTTAACGCGCCAGGGGGGTCCGACCGCCGACAATAGCGCGGAGTTCATAGAAGACTGTCGCCGTCTACTGGTCTCCGAGCTTCAAGCCCATTTTGACCCACGTCGCCGTGATACAATTGTCGACCGGTATGACACGCAGCGACTTGACCATCGCCGCGCCGCCATCGAGCGGGCCAGCGCTTTGCGGTCGATGCTGAAATCCCGGCGCCCGGGGCTCCAAATGGGCGATCGTAAGGAGAACCTGCAGTGAGTGATACGCCCGCCAGCGCTTACGATATGAGCCATATCGATGAAGAAGAAGAGCGGCGGACGCTCGCGGTCATTGTCGATAATGAACCCGGTGTTCTCGGTCGAGTGGTCGGCCTATTTTCGGCCCGCGGTTATAATATTGAAAGCCTGACTGTCGCCGAAGTCGACCGTGATCGCCATCGCTCGCGGATCACCATCGTCACTGCAGGGACGGCGCACACGTTGGAGCAGCTCGAAGCACAACTCTTGCGGTTGGTACCGGTCGCGAGCGTCACCGATATTACCAAGTCAAAGCGCGGGCTCGAGCGGGAACTCGCGCTGATCAAAGTCGCAGGTGAGGGCGATAAGCGTGTCGAGGCCTTGCGGATTGCCGAGATTTTTCGCGCGCGCGTGATTGATACGACCAATAAGAGCTTCATTTTCGAGCTGACGGGCGCGAGCGATAAGATCGATCAGTTTTGTGCGCTGATGGATCCGTTGGGACTGGTCGAGGTTAGTCGGACGGGCGTCTTGTCGATCAAGCGCGGCGCGGAGAAAGGGTGATGCCAGAGTTGGGCAAATCACGCTGCTCGGATCTGGCTGGATTACGGCTGCACCCTTCACTTTTCGAACACGGCGCCCGCGGGGCGATATATGGGATCCTCTAAGGAGTAATTTTGAGATGAATATTTTCTACGAACAGGACGCTGACCTCAACCTGATCCAAGCCAAGAAAGTCGGGGTTGTTGGCTATGGCAGCCAGGGGCACGCGCATGCGCTGAACCTAAAAGACAATGGCGTAGACGTCCGGATTGGCTTGCAAGCGACGTCCGGGTCGAAGCCAAAAGCCGAAGCGGCGGGATTGACCGTGATGACGCCGAGCGAGGTGACACAATGGGCCGACATTGTGATGATCCTCGTTCCGGACGAAAAGCAAGCCGTGCTCTGGGCCAATGAGATCGAACCGCATGTGCGTGATGGTCAGCACATCATGTTTGGGCATGGCTTCAACATTCACTACAATCTGATCCGTCCGCCCGCCGGAGTTGATGTGTCTTTGTCAGCGCCGAAAGGCCCGGGGCATACGCTGCGGGCGCAATTCCAAATGGGCTTTGGGTTGCCAGGCCTCGTGGCTATCCACCAGGATGCGACGGGGACCGCCAAAGACACTGCGCTGTCTTATTCGAAAGGCATAGGCAACACGCGCGCCGGGGTGATACAGACCACTTTCAAAGAGGAGACGGAAACCGATCTCTTTGGTGAACAAGCCGTCCTCTGCGGCGGTATTGTGGAACTCATTAAAGCCGGGTTCGAAACGCTGGTCGAGGCGGGCTACAGCCCGGAAATGGCGTATTTCGAATGCCTCCACGAGACCAAACTCATCGTTGATCTGATCTATGAGGGTGGCATTGCGAATATGAACTATTCAATCTCGAACACTGCTGAATATGGCGAATATGTTTCCGGGCCGCGGGTTGTGGATAGCGAGAGCAAAAAGGCCATGAAAGCTGTGCTCGATGATATCCAATCGGGTAAGTTCGCGCGTGACTGGGTGCTGGAGAACCAAGCCGGGGCCCCATCATTCCTGTCGATGCGCTCACGCATGAATGACCACCTGATTGAAGAGGTCGGCGAAAAACTGCGCGGTATGATGCATTGGGCGCAAAATGACCGCTTGGTGGATAAGTCTCGGAATTAACGCTCTCGCCAGCGATTTGCGTATAATCCTTCGATAATGCAGTGACGTGAACGGCCTTCGAAGCGTCTAAGAGCACACGCTTCAATGCCATATTGACATCGCTGTCAAACACATTGATATCGCGAGTAAAGAGATAAAAGGC
>JBCCXW010000028.1:0-28907 GCA_039191105.1 Pseudomonadota bacterium | reverse complement strand
CTCGGTCTGTCGCTGATCGACGAATTGGATGTCGCCAAGAATGGGTCTGACGCCGCCGCTCTCGACGCTCGCATCGCGTCGATCGAACAACGCGCCGCCCAGGCCCTCGTCGACGCCGCTTCGCGTATAGAAGCGCTATCCGCCCGCGCTGACCGGGCGAGTTGAGGCGTCTGCCGATTACGGTTTTGAATATGGCAGGGCCCCGCCGCGGCGTATTCTGCGCGTTACAAAGGTCTTCCAGACCTTTCGATCAGGTGTCGCCCGACCGGCTTCGAATGGTGCCACGTAGCGAAGAAAGTTTGAACAACCTCTTCGAGACGCTGGCGAACTGGGAAGACCAACTTAAACCCTATAAAGACGACCTTGAGGAGTTGGGGCTATGACGTGCCCCAGCTCCGACCAAGTGAGCGAGACATTCGCAAATGCAAGCGCTCCCGGCGGCCTTGCCCGCCCCTCTCAACGCAGGGAGCGCAAACATCCACCGCCGTTTTCAATCCGGTTCACGGATGAAGAACGAGCGATCCTTAAACGGGATGCGGGCGGGCTGTCATGGTCGGCGTATATCCGCTCCAAGCTATTTGCGGATGAGCCCACACTTAGCCAAAGGCTGACACGCAAACGCTCTTCGCCCGATGTCGACCACGCCCTTTTGGCGCAGGTGTTGGGCGAGCTTGGCCGATCGCGGTTGGCTTCCAATCTCAACCAGATCGCCAAAGCTGCGAATATCGGGACGTTGCCCGTCACCCCCGAGCTTGAATTGGAACTGAAAGACGCGTGCGCGGCGGTGAAGGACATGCGCGCCACTCTCATAACCGCGCTTGGGATCAAAGTCCGATGATGCTGAAAGGGCGAGCGCGCGGCGGCGCTCAGGCCTGCGCTGCGCATCTGCTTAACGCTGCGGACAATGAGCATGTCGATGTCTTCGAGCTGCGCGGTTTCGCATCTGACACCCTTCCGGGTGCACTAAACGAGGTCTACGCGATCAGCCGAGGAACGCGCTGCAAGCAATTCCTCTACTCGCTGAGCCTTAGCCCGCCGCCGAGCGAAGACGTATCTGTTGCTGATTTTGTGGAGGCGATCGAACTGACCGAACAGCGCCTTGGGCTCGCAGGCCAGTCCCGCGCTATCGTCTTCCACGAAAAGAAGGGCCGTCGCCACGCCCATTGCGTATGGTCACGCATCAATGTCGCAGAGATGAAAGCGATTCAGCTTTCCTTCGACGGTCGGCGCCTCAAGGCCCTGTCTCGCGATCTGTTTCTGCAGCATGGCTGGCAAATGCCCCCGGGCCTTACGGATCGACGCAATCGCAACCCGAAAAACTTCAGCCATGCTGAATGGCAGCAAGCGCGGCGCGTCGGCGCAGATCCGCGCCATATCAAGACCGCCATCGCCGAGGCTTGGGCGATCTCCGATTCAAAGACCGCCTTTGTTCAGGCGCTGGATGAGCGCGGGTTTGTTCTGGCTCGGGGGGATCGCCGAGGCTTCGTCGCGGTCGACATCCAAGGCGAGGTGCATTCCATTCCGCGAAAGGCTGGCGTCAAAACCAAACAGGTGCGTGAACGTTTGGGCGATGAGGCCGACCTACCCGGCGTGGATCAAGCCCGCGCGGAAATCGCCGGCGCCATGCTTGACAACATTGAGCGCTTTAGGGGCGAGTTGGATCAGGGCTCCGAAACCGCCGCCGCCGACTTCGAGCGCAGGCGGTCGGAACTGGTGCGCCGCCAACGCACTGAACGGCAAAGTCTCAAAGAAACGCAAGAACGTCGCCAAATCATCGAAGCAAAGGCGCGTCAGAAGCGCTTTCAGGGCGGCGTGAAAGGCCTCTGGGGCCGTATTCGCGGCGAACACAGTCGTGTCCGGAAGCAAAACGAGCTTGAAGCCGCGGTCGCGGCCAAGCGCGACACTGCCGAGCACGACGTCCTCATAGCGAAGCACCTCAGTCAGCGGCGGCATCTGAACATCTTCTTGCTCAAAGAACGCCGAGATTACGGGCGCAAACGCTTGCGACTGGAACGCGGCGCCCGACGCTATACTGAAATGACGGGGCCTTCCTATGAGTCGTGAGGGCGGGGGATTATCAGGGCGCTGGCTTCAAGCGTCACCGACTTGGCAGGAGGTTGAGCGTCGCGCCCAGCCCTGGCAAGCCAAACAGCGCGCTTTCACCGGCTATGACGTTTGCGGCAATTGGGTCGGAATCGGCCCGCCGCCTCCCAATCCAAATGGGGGAGTGTCTCAAACGTTGAGAGAATACAGCGATGCGGCTCGATATGGCCGCAGCAGGCAAACCCTATTTTATGATGGGTTTGTGCCTTGAGCCGAGCGGCCAGGTCGTTCGTCTGGGGCCGCCGCCTATTTTATGCTTCAGGTCGTTGCCTGCTCCGCTTCCTCTTGCTCAATGTACGCATCCTCGAGTTCTATCAGCGACGCTCTAACGGTGAGCACAAACTGAGCCTCCGGACTATGAAGATCGCATCCGTGCGTGTCCCGAACGACAAGTTGAGCGCCTGCCTTTTCCAACTCGCCGACGGTGTTCAAGCAGACGGAAGGATTGCGACCAATTTGAGATAATTGGTCAATCACGACAATGGGATTGGCGTTGCGCGTCGCCTTTAGCGCGTTGATGAGTTTACCAAACTCCGGTCGATCAAGGGTTTGACCCGTCACACCGGTATCAATGAAAACGTGCTGTAAGGTCCATCCTTGCGTTTCGCCGAATGATTTACAGCGAGCTCTCTTTGCATCCAGCATCTCAGGCTGATTGTCGCCCGACGCCTTGTATAAATAAATAAAGTATATCCTCTGCTTCAACATAAACCATAACCCAAATTTTCGATTTTATCAAAAATAGATCAAATATCATATTTCAAAAATCCTCAGATATGAAGCTAAATTATTGGTCTAAACATAGGCTCGTGTAGAAAATTATTTGCACGATTTTTTTGTTTGGGCGAGTGCATCACTAAAGGCATAGAATTAGTGCCTTGAGCTGACAGGCTAAGCAGCTTGTCTGATCGCTTGCTGGTCCCGCAGCGCCGCAATCCTACGCCTCGCATGATCGCAATAGCGCTTTTCCAATTCGACGCCGATATAATCCCGCCGGAGCATGGCGGCCGCTAAAGCTGTCGTTCCAGAGCCTGAAAATGGATCAACAACAACGTCTCCAGGCTTTGAAAACGCCTCGATCAACGGCGCGATGACGCTAACGGCTTTTTCGGTTGGATGGACGCGATTGCCCGTGTACTCCCATGGTTGAACGTCGCTGATCGGATTGGCGGGCCTTTCCGGCCGGCCTTTCGCCAAGACAAATGCGCTTTCATGTCTGTAGCGGGTATGACTAGCGCGTGTTGCGTAGCGTTTCGTCCAAACGACGTGGCCGACCGTCGAAAAGCCGAGTTCAGACCAGCGCTGGGAGAACGCCGCCACCGCGTTCCAGCCGTAGAAACTGATGCAGTATGTGTTTGATTTGAGGATGCGATAGACCTGATCGAACACATCCAACACAGCTTGTGGCTTGTCGTCATTGGCGAGCGTGCGCCCGCGTCGATCTCGGTAGCGGCACAGATAGGGTGGATCGGTGACGACGAGATCGACGCTTTCGTTTGGCGCGTCGCGTAGAATTTTGGCGGCGTCTCCGCAGATGATTTGATTGGTTCTCATGGTTTCCTCCAATTGGATAAGGGTTTCGCTTTTGAAACCCTGCCCTTTGGCGAAAACGGGGTGTGCAAACGGAGGGAAAAATCGATGGCGAGTGGTGCGGCCTGCAGTCAGCCTAAGCTGACGAGGACCCGGTCGCTGTCTTATTTTTCTCGAAGTGCGCTGAGGGGCTGGCCCCTAAGGGTTGCAAGTAAAACTGCGTATGGATAAGTCGTGGTTGCGCTCGTTTGAAATATTGCCGTGCGCACTTATAGGCGGCGAAGTGGAAAATGGCTAAATTTTATCTAGCAGCAAAAAATTACAATCACTAACGTTTGTGCGCCAAAATCGCATACTGCATTTCAATCTGTTCACTGAAAACAAACCGCAGCGCGAACTAGGGAAATATTTATAGATTTTGCGTTGCCTATTTGCCTAATTATTTTGCATTCATCAATGATTGACGAGCACCATACCGAATGTAGAGATGGCCGTTAGCGTACACGGACTAATGATCGTGTTTCACAATCGAACGCTTATGCTTGAACGAACAATGAAAATCGCATCTATTTGAATTGCCTCTGTCGGTTGGCGCTGAAGGATTGGGGGGACTTTGTGCGACCTATTTTCATTTCACATGCGAATGACGACAAGTCGAAGCTAGCTCCGCTCCTTGTAGAGCTACATGATCGTAGAATTCCATTCTTCATCGATCAAAAACATGATGTTCCCTGGCCGAGAGAAATACGAGCCCGAATACTCGAAAGTCCGTTAATCGAAGAGATTGGAGCCGCAGACTATAATCAGAAAATTCCTGAGGCGTTGGAGCGGTGCTCGTTATTTGTTGTTCTTGTAACGGAGAATGTACTTCATCCAACATCGGGAGTTCTAAGAGAACTTGATGTTTACGTCAAAAAGGAAATGCGCCCTGAACCTCTCCTTATAAAAGCAGAGCCGATTTCTGGAAGAGTTGAGCTGCCCAGCACACCATTTCTCAACGATTCATACTTCCAGAATATTGTTCGAATACACGACGACGCATTTCGCAATAAGACTGCCCATACCGAGATCGCGAATTGCGTCGAGAGCCTTTATCAATCTGTAGTGCGCGATGAACTCGAAAACTCTGCTGTTCAACGTCAGCGGGAGAGCGCGAACAGGTTCGCCGCTGGAGTCACGACGGCGACGATCAGATTGTCCGGTGCTTCGGCGGTTGATCTCATCTACGTTCCGAACGAGCGTCTCCATGCGCCTGGGTTCTTCATTGCAAAAACGCCAGTGACAGCCCTAGGGCGCCCCGGCTTTGCGGAGCTCAACACTGAGCAGCTAAAGAAATTGCTCACCAAACTGCCGCCGAAGCTTGGTTTGCCCAGCGCTATAGATCTCGGGACCTGCTTCCCCTTCGTCGCCGATGGACTAGCGAGATCTCCCTACGTGTCTCTCGATTGCCCGGCTGACCAAGCCTTCTGGTGTCAGACAAAGGACGAAATTACACCCCTGACGCTTGCGGGAACACCCGCTGGCTCTCCCGCTCTTGTTCTTCCGAGGCGCCTTTGACGGAAGAAGATAAACCGGAAGACCAAAACCTGCCCGCTTCTGACCGAACGGTCGCCGCACCTGAGTCGTCGGCTCCAACCGAGACGATAGAGCCCGAGGTCAAAACGGAAAGAGTCACTGAGACGGATGTTTCCTTCGACGATGGAGCTCCGGCTGATGTCACGGCGTCCTCTGAAGATAAAACTGAAGAATCGGCCAGGTTCTTCACCGATGGCGCGCTGCCGGAAGATGTAGATGCCGACACCGAAGCAACCGAGGAATCCAAATTACAAAGGCAATCACTCTCGGGGGGGGGAGCTGATACGCCCTCTGGAAGCGACTTCTACACGCAATCAATCAAGGAACTTCTAAGTCGCGTCGAGCGCTCTGAACTTCCACTACAGGAAATTCTACAAGACTTTCAACGGCCGATCCGCGCGATTGCCAGTGTCGACATTAGACTCGTGCTGTATGCTCTGCGAGCGGCCGTCGGCAACAATCTAGGCTACGCAGACATCACCCGTCGAGCCGACGGATCGAGACGACGCCGTGCCGCCGTGGTCGAAGTCCGGCTTAGCGATGTCTGCGCGGCCCTAGCGCAGCGCCATGACGCGATCGTTATCAACGTTGGCGATTACGGGCTGAGTATTTTTGACATGAAAGATTTCCTGGTGGGCGATTGGAGCGATGGCGTCGCAGAGAGCGTTCCCGTCTACCTCGTCGGCGAGGATTGGACGGAAGAAGTCCAAACGGAGTTCGGCGGCCGGCTCGACTTCTCGTGGCTGCCCGATACCGAAATGGTCAGATTTGTATTTAAAGCACACAAGCCCGAAGAAAAATCGCATTTCGATCCCGATATCGTGCCGGTGGAGAACTGGCGGGAATTCATTGATGCGCTGTTCTCCGATCCCGCCTACGCTTCGCAGCTCTACGAACACCATGTTGCCAACGCGGCGTCTGCTGACCTGCCGCCTGAACTCGACGAACTTCTTCAGCGGGTCGAAGGGGGTCGCGAGCCCTCCATCGCCGCCTGCCTCTACCTTCTAGCCGAATTCCCTAGTCTGCCCCTGGTCAGTTTCGAAACATTGCATGAAGGTCTAGCCGCCACTCTCGTAGCGCAGTCATCAACATCCGATGAGAACGACAAAAGTTTGCGCAGCAAACTTATCAGCGAGGACCTGTCGCTATGTCGCGCCAGATACGAGCGGCCTCCGGACGCGAAGCAAAGGATCGCTCTGTTCGGTGGTAGATGGCGCGCCGCCGTAAAAACAGCGCTCGGGTCCCGTCTCGCTGTTCTGCGCCGAGAGTCAGAGCTTTATGTCCTCGCCAACGCGAGCATGCTCTTGCAAGACTCCGTAGCTCGCACGTCTTTGGCCAACCTTCTGGCCAAGAGACTGGTCGACGATGGCAGTCTCGGGTCCGTTGAGGGGGCGAAACTACTGGCCGCTCTTCTAACTGCCGCGGGTAAAGAGGCGACTGCGGAGAGCCTCGATTTCTTGAGGGCGTTTGCGGTGGCGTTGACTGACGGGGGCGCGACAAAAGCGGATGACACAGAAAAAGGCGCAGGCGCTAAGATAGTCGGGCTCCTAGCCGGAACAGAACTGTCATCCGCATGGCCTCTGATCTGGGCTTATGCTCTGTTCGGACCGGCCGCGGACTTGACGTCGGCGCTCCGTGAGGCGCTTTCCCGCGCCACGATTGATCGGCTCGATGCTCTCGGCGAGATTTCGGACACGGTCGTTCAGACGACGCCGAGGTACGACATCCTAGTCGAGACCGCGGCCGGCTACTTTCTCGAGACCCCTGAAACTGAACGCGTGCTCGGTGCCGACAGGCTGCTCGGTGACCTTTTACTAGAGGATTGGATTACTCAGGATGATGACGATGATGCAGCGTATATCTTAAAGGGTCACATTGATGCCGAAACCAAAACGCGGCTACGCCTCCAAATGGCTGACCTCGTTGCTTTCGATCATAAATGGGCTCCCAGCGGGACTGCTGTCCTTTCCAGTCTCTTCAAGCACCGCTTTGAAGTCGCTTACTCGCTCTTGTTCGGACAAGAGCGGGAGCGATACATGCGACATTATTTTCTAAGGCATCAGCTACGTTTGGTCCATCCATCCGATTTCGACGCCGAGGACAGCGCTCTATTCAACCGGTCGCCCATGCAACCAGCGAATAAGGGGCGTTTCGATCGCCATCTCGACGCGCTATGCCAGACCCCGCAACTAATCGCTCTCGCACTGCTACACGAGAAGAAGTCCGACGCCGAGCTCGAACCGGACCCAAAGGTGATTGAGCGACTGTCGGAACGTGTTGGTGATCAACGCATCTATCGACGAGTTAGGGATACGTTGTCCTTAATCTCCGATGATCTCCTATGGGCGGGCGGGTATGCAATGCGCCGTCCACTAGAAGATAGGCAGGCGCAACGTCTACAGCGGCTCCTGATCGGGAACAACCGCCGGATCTTCAGGGCTTTGGGCAAGGTCCTGCGCAATCCTACAGCGCTTTGATTGAGATACGCATGGCGTACTTGATACTTGCAGAAGACTGCTAAGCTAGGCGTAAGCCGACAATAGAAGTCATGCAATCATGCCGGCTCGCCAGAGTCCTCGTCTCGGTTGGTCTCTTCAGCATCTAGCGTGGCGTCATATGCGATCAGGCCTGTGATCTTTTGTTCGATCACCAAGCGCGCATTTTGCGCTAGGCGCATGGATTGAATGCTAGAATGTAGCGCCTCTTGCACATCGGGTAACGCAAGGACGGCGTCCTCATTTGCATCGATCGACAAATGTGCTTCCCGCGCTTTTTTTCTCCGTTCTGTCATGTCTTCGATCGCTTTCGTCAGCGATTCGACGAGTTCTGTATGGTCGTCATAAGCGAGAGGATCGCGCCCGCGAAGGTCGAGCGTCTCGTTAAGTTTGAGCTCTAATTCCTCGATGCGGTTGTTCATATTAGCGATCGTCATCGTGCTTTCCAACCGCGGCACGGAACTCTCGATGCTACTTGGCGCAATCGAAATATCGAGACCATGATTGCGCTCAGCGATCCCCTTCAAGCACCGCGCAAAGATTTCAAACATTCTTGGACGGAACTTGCCGCGCAGTAGTTCGTAACGGCTCTGTTCAGCCAGGTTGCGCAGATTGGTTACAAGATCGAGTTCCAGCTCTTCAATCTGACGGTTCATTTCCTCGTAAAAGAGGGCACCGTCCGCAAAAGTACTCTCGTAGAGTTCCGACTTGCCGACGACGCTATAAAGTATCGAAATTGATACCGGTCTAACCCGGAAATCGGCCTGCGAAAGAACTCCAACGTCTTCGACAACAATCCGTCCCTTATACCCCGTCATGCCGTCCTCGCGGCGCTGCACGGGATCTTCACCGGGCTCGAAGGCTACATCGCTAAGCTCCAGCCCATAGACGTCTAGGATCTCCGCGCTGATGATCGCTGCAAGTGGTTTTTGAAGCGCCTTGATCGTTATTTCAGAAACGTCTCCCAGGCTGTCCTCGTGCTTGCGCACGATGTCCTCGTCAAGGGGCGAATAACTCCCGCTTAGATCGGAGAGACGGAAAACCTCTGGCTTAATGTTGTTCAGAGATCCTTGGACGGTAGTCGTTGCGGTCTCCGCAACCTTTGCAATGATGTCGTCAATTCCATCTTTTTCATTTATGGCCGGTTCAAGACGCTCGGCGTCCTTGAGCTTGAGTCGCCCTCGAAGGCCCAGCTGTGCTTTCCGGGAATGCACAGCCAGATTGAATTCCTTTAAGCCGAAGATGATCGTGTTATGCCCCCGCTCGTGCAGTAGAGGTAGCTCGGGCAGGTTCTTCACAACTACATGACATGACGAACACGAATGTCCGTAGGCGCCGACGATTTCCGCAAGATCGTCTCGGATATCGCTCTCGAACTTCGAGTTGTCCCTCAACAGGCGAATCGCTTCGCCATAACCGCTGCTTTGGAGCTTGCGTTCGGTGACCGCGCGGGCTTGTTTGATCACGAAAGCCCTAAAATCACCGCACTCAGGCTGTGTTTTCTTTAATTGTTCGAACCTTGCAGCGTTCTCAAGGCGGTAGGCGCCATTGTGCTCGATGGTGAGCTTCCGTCCGGCGCCGGGCAGGCTGTAGCTCTCCTCGAACTTGAAGTTCTCAGAAAGGACGACCGTCTCTACGTCCGAGCGCAGCAGCAGGCCATCTCCCAACGACCAGCCTAGACGGCCAGCGGCTTTGCGCGCTTCCTGTTTCGCCCTATTAAGCAAATCAGGCGATCCGCTTTTCCAATCCTGAAGCGTCGTTCCGCCGAGCGCGCGCCGGATGGCGTCAAGAACCCTAGTCTTGATGCTATCGCCGGGGCCTTGAGCGGGAACCTGGCTGAAGTAGAGAGCTTCGGTGCTGCCGTCAGGCACTAGCTCTCCACTCACGTTCACGTTTAGCGGAACGTCATGGTCAGACAACCGGATGTTGAGGCCATTTTGGGCGAGATCTATGCTTCTCTCCGCCAGCCAGGGAACCGGCGTCACTCGGGCGAAATCCGTCTTCAAGCCGCAGTCTCGCAAGGCTCGAACAACGGCGCGATCGACGTCCGCCAATCCTTCGCCGCGGCAGCTGATTGATTCGAGCACCGCGGCTAACAGCCTTTTCTCCGGCCGTTCATCGGACTGCCAGGCCAGCATCGCTTCGGCAATCTTACGTTGGACCCGGTCGGCAAGACCGCCTTCGGAATGTCGCCATCGGGTTAAGATGCGCAGTTTATCGTCGTCGTCGGAGAGTTTCACCTCCGAAACGACGCGAAGCTTAAACTCCGAGCGGTTGGTGGGTTCACGAAAGGCTAGCGACACTTTGACATCGCCGTATTCCGTCATCAAGAGCCGGTAGCGCACCCATTCATTCAGACGAACGAGCGGCGGCGACGTCCGCACGTCGGTTGGAGAGGCGCTGTAGGTCTTCTCGCCATCCTTCAATCGCTCCGATTTCTCCATCGGAACAATCAACTCATCGAAACTGAACATCTCGCGCTCCCTCTAAATCTGCGCGGTCGAGCTCGCGCCACTCAGACTACTCAGACGGCTTCGTCGACAATGTCTCTTTGGGCCTCAATCAGACGCGCATTCGTCCTTGTTAGGGCGTTGACCTGCCCGTCCAGCGCATCGACGCGCTCGTCGAGGATCGCGAGCAACTCTACATTCTTCCCTTCTTCGGCGCGCTTCTGGTCGATCTCGGTCTCCAGATTACGCCGTTCCTGCTTAAGTTTGAAAATCGTCGCACGGGTCTCGCGCGTCGCCTCAAGCGCCGCCGCAATCTCTCTTCGGAGGTCGGCAGCCGCCACGGACTGGCGCTCAAGCCGCTCACGCGACGCGATCAACTGAAATTGGGCCTCGTCGAGCTCGGCAAGGGAGGCGGCGACCGCATCCTCCAGTCCCGCAAGCCGAGCCCTGAGTTCGGCGAGCAACGCGCGTTGCCCTGCAAGGTGAGCTTCCAACTCGTCATGCCGGAACAATAGATCATAGGTCGAGGGCGCGGTCGTATTAGCGCCGCCGCCAGCGCAGGCGCTAACGAGTAGGATCGCCGCACCGATCGCATATCGTATCGTGGATTTGTTCATGCCGTGTCAGGCTCACCCGGACCTGCCAAGACTATCGCCGGCTACCTGCATATCCTGCCGAATCTGCGCCAGCGCGTAATATGTCGACGTCAACTGTTCCTTCTGGTGTGTCAGTTCGATCCTACGGGCCTCCAGCACGGCGACATCCTCCGATGTTGCTGACGCTGGCTCCGCCTTGACCCCTTCAAGATATTCGATCTCAAGCTTAAGACCGTTCAGTTCATCATCAAGAAGTTCGACATTCGACGAAACAGTCCGTCGTATCGCCTCTAGGTCGGCGAGGGATACCTGGCCGGCGGCATAGAGTCGATTGAGTTCCGCTGTGCGAGCGCGCGTCTGCGTCAAATTGGCATTGGCCTCGCTGAGCAGTTTCTCATGCTGCGCTAGCTCCTGGCGCGCGTGGTCTATCTCGCACTGTAGATAAGAGGCCTCAGTATCATAGGCGTGACGCCTGTCGGAAGCTACTTTGCCTACAGCCGCACCCGTAAGACCACCGATAACGGCGCCGACCGCTGCGCCCTTTGTCGTCTCGTCCTTATCCTTTGCGTTACCCAGGAGCCCGCCTAGAAGCCCACCCGCTATTGCTCCAACGGCCGCAGTCTTCGCTACATCGCCTTGTCCGGAGGGTGACGCAGGGGCAGAGAGGCATGCGGACTGGCCAGACGCCGTCTCGACCATGAGCGCCGAAGCGGCCACAAAAATCACTATATAGTTCATGAGATCACCCCAACACTTCTTAACTTGATATTATCCAATCGCTCCAGATCGATAAAGCCCCTTGCTCGATTATTGTTGGAGAATTTCGCGAGTTTGACAGAATATCTTCAATCGCCCCTATCGTCCGCGCCTCACGCTGCGAAAGATTATTGGCCCTTACTGCGTCGAGTGCCGCTTCATAGGCGCGTGGGGAGCTCGACCTGTAGCGGGCAAGCCGATCCACTGCTTTAAGATAATCGATCCTACCATTCTCTATCGATAGGGTCTGAGCGCGTACTTCGTTTTGTGTGTCCAGCAGAAGTTTCGGCAGTTCAATCAGGGCGTCATCGTCAAGTGTGATCCGGTTGTGCTCCCGCCTAATGGCCGTTTCCCTTGCGATGGAGAGCCCCCGTAACAAGAGACTGAACTCCGATGTGATCGCATCTGCGCTAATTGGCTCCCGTAGGCCTTGCATGTCGACCGGTTCAGAAAGCGTTCCTGCGGCGCTTCCGACTTCTTCATCTGGGGGCTCGGCCAAAGGCTCTTTAGAACTATTCGATTCTACCAGTGTATTGACGCCAATACCAACCAGAATAATCGCGACCGCGGCTGCCCAAATTGATTGTTTCTTGGCACCGTTGTCTTTTGCAGAACCACCTTTTGCTCCCGACCTCCGCGCATTTCTTTTGACGCTTTCCTCTTGTCGCGCGTCTGCATCGCCAAGATACTCTGCCGAAGCGCTGAATTGAGGGCGGGGTTCAACGCTCTCTTGATGCTCCGCTAACGGAGTGAAGAACGCTTCCTCCAGCGTCTGGACCTCACCGGCTGACAGCCATTTATCTAGCTCCACACAGATCGTGAAGCTACCCATTCCCACCTCTTCTTCGTAGGAGAGAAAGCGACCAGAGATTTTTAGTGAAAGCGCAATGCTTTTTCCATCGCCTAGTTCGACCGATACAATCGCCTCATCGCTATCGAACCGTTCTTTAAAGGTCTTTAGCGCAAAGACATCGCCGATACCGGTCGCGCCATCAGGCGCCCTTAGGGTCAGCTCGTTTGCTGTTGGGTCGTCAACTTCTTGCTCGCCGCCCTCGTAATGCGGATCGCTTGTTTCGTTGCTTCCGTCATTCATTATCGCATCACTAAAATTTCGATCTCGTTCACCCTACGATTGAAGACAACCTTCAACGCTTAGCGCATCTACGAAAACGCCGTCACGGGTCAGAACTTCACATAGGATCAGAAGAAATGCATTGTCTGTATAAACTGTCCAGTTTGCTTGATTTGTGTTGAATTGGAGCGCAGTTCAATTGGGTTGGGAAGTCTTGGGGCTTCGACGTTCTCAAAATCAAACGCAGCAGCGCGTACGCATTTCTCATAGTGTTTGCCCGCCAAGGGACCTAGCTCATTCACATAACGTACCGTTTGGAGTTCGCTGCCGTCAGAAACTCATTCATTTCGCGCGCTGCAGCGTTCTCCATCTGCACAGCCTCGCGAATTTTGTCGGCCACGTCGCCTGCAGCGAAGCGTAACCGGGCGGTCTCAATGGCGTTGAGGTAGGCTTTCAGCCGAGCAATCTGTTCGGCGGGACCGAGTCCGTCTTCGATCGCGCGCGCGGCGAGTGCCGACACGGCGAAGTCGAGCGCGAGCAAATAGATTACTGGTGAGTGCAGTTCACTGATTTGAAAGAGAACACCTGACAGAAGCGCAACATGCAATATGACGATGACCGCCACGCAGAATTCACCGACAGCATGCAACTTCCGTTGCTGCGTGCGAGGATGCATCCAGAATCGAACATCACCAAGTATCCATGCCGTATACCGGGATTGGGAGCGAAATCGAATACTAGTATAGCCCCGGAACAATTCTTCAAGCGCTTCTTTCTCAGGCGGTGAAGATTGCGTCGCGTAGTGCGTTAGAATGTTGTCGATTTTTATGTCTGCAGATCGATCCAGCCACAATTTGGTATCCAGTGATGTATCTGTTCCCAGCTGCTCGGCAAGTAAAGCGCCGCTGTTATTCAAAAGGTCTTCCGATGTCGACCGGAATACTTCGGCGCGCTGCGTTACGTAAGCGTGGCGGTCGTCTTCGCTCCCTATGGTTGCTGCTATCGCAGCGTCAATATGTGTCAGCAAGTACTGCCACTGCCATTGGCGGTACCGCTCGGCAATCAGGCGCGATTTCAGCCAATCGCGTTTGCGATTTGAGATACCCATTCCAGCCCAACCGATAACCACGCTGAAAATGCCGGCGGCGGCGGCGGCAATCGCGATAACGTTTGCTGCCGATTGCGGGATGACGCCCGCGGCCTTGTTGGGGAGAACGATTGCCGCCTCCACAGCTGCAGCCGTCAAGGCAATCCACGCCAAAGCGATGGCAAACATTCCAAAACGGCGAAACCGGGACTTCTTTTCCTTAGCTTCGGCGTCGATCTTCTTGAATGGCTCTGCGAGTTCCACGGTGTGGAGCGCGAACGCGACATTCGGAAACTCGCGTTTAAGCTTGGATTGATCTTTTTTAGTCAGACAAAGTTCGTCGTTAAACTCGAAATCGCCGCTCATCTCTCGTTCCCCAATCCTATAGTTGCGAAATCGTGAAGGTGGCCGCCACAGTAGCTCAGCCGTAGTCGGAAGGAGCCTTCTTATTAGTAGAGATCGCTAAAGTCGATTTGCGCGTGGTGATTGCCAATTGCAATGGTCAGTTCCCGCTAACAGTGCGCACAGTGCACGTCAAACCGCGGTAATTTTAATTTAGACTTGTCTCGATTTAGTGGAGAACACTTTTTTGCTACGCTCCCAACTTTTCATAACAGATGGGCGATTGATAGCCGAGTGCTGAATGCCGTCTGGCGGACCATAGGCGAGAGGGTGCACGGGAGAGCGCAGCGTCTCCCTGCCAAGAGCGCGTGTACTACACGCACTTCTTGCGCGCAGCGCTAAGGTCGGTTTCAGCGCCTGTAGTCGGTCCGCAAATGAACCATTGATGCATCGACGCTCGTGCTAAGCGTCATCTCCCCAAATGTCCTTGATCATGGGGCCGTAAACGATCGTATCGATGATGATTTCGGCGTCTTCGACGTGGTAGTAGATGACATGTTCGCCGTGCGGAAACGGTGTTCGCCGGGAATGTTGCGCTCGCTCCTGCGACCGATCGTCGGCATTGAAGCCAGGACGTCGAACAAACGCTTCAATGAGTCTTGATATTTCCGCGCCTGGTGCTCGCCGAAAGTGATCAAGCCTTCGTAGAAAATGTCTTCTAGGTTTTGAACCGCCTCCGGCGACAGCCTATACGGCATGATCCCGATGGGATTGAGATTGGCGATAACGCTTCAAGGCGCTTTCGAACGCATCATCAACGGTACGATCCGAGATACCAGAGTTTCGACCACGCTCCAGCGCTTCGTCGATTAAAGCGCGACGGTCTTCTTCGGATAGCGCATTCAGCACACGCAAATCCTCTTCGCTTGGCGCTGCCAGCGAAGAAACGGTTACTCGGCCATTGAGATAAGTCTGCATCATATCCTTATTGTATCAGATTCAATAACCGCAACGCCAGAACAATCATAACCTTGTAAAGATACATCTTTTTGCTGTTTCAGGATAAAATATGGTACACTGATAGTGTCTAGAAATCCGGGCGCAAATTCGCCCGGTCAGGCCATCGCAACCTGTTACGTACGTTCGGCTTCATGGGCCGGATGGGCGCACGCTAGGACCCTTCCGGCTCCCGGCGTGGCCTTGTACGTAGGCGATTGCGATTGTCCGTCCGGTCCACCAAGCCGATCACAGATCAGGAAAGGGTGGGAGTATGGCGGACGATAATTTTCCGACGGACAAAGACGATGGGAGCGCACGCAGGGCGGAGGATTTCGACGATCTCAACCGCGAGCTTGCCGGGGTGAACGGTAATCGCCGCGCCCGTTTCAGCGCGGATAATGAACGGAATGCACTCGCCGCAAGGACGCGGACCGCGGATTTAATCCATGATCTCACAGCGCTCGAACAGAAAATGCGCGATCCGGCTTACGCCGCCGCCTACAACGCTGTGAACGACGTATTGCGCGATGCGGAGACCCAGACCGACGCTGCGCTTTCAACCATTGAACGGGGTCTCAGCGCAGCCAGCGCTGAGCATGAAAACTTGCTAGAGCGGGCAAACAGGCTGCCCGATGGTAGAGCGGTGTTCCGCCATGATGACGGCAAAGTTTATGACGAACACGGTAATGAGGTCTCAGATGAGGATGCCGAGAGCATCGTCTGGAAAAGCGGCGCTCCAGGCTATGCGGAGTTTATCGCCAGCCAGCAGCGGATGGCCGACCTTGAAAAACGCCGCCAGGAACTCGACACCTATCGCCATTCGGTCTTAGGCCCGGCACGAGACAGGATGGAGGACGAAAACAATCCACCCTCCAGGGACGAGTTGGACGACATCATCACGGCCATCAAAACCAATAACCCGAAGCACTTTGGCGCGCCGGGAACCGAGCTTCAACGCACCGCCGAGCCAGAAAGCGTCATGAACATTGGGAAGCCGCCAATTTAGGGCGCCCCATCAAAGGTGAAGCTTCCGCATTGCTTCTCTAAAACAGCAAGAATAACGCCTGCGGGGTGATAGTCTGGAAAGCGCCGCATCGTTTCCCGGATGAAATCATTGCGCCGTTGGCGTGTTGCCCTGTCCTTGAAATACCAATCATCCACGCACCGCGCTGTCGGCCCCTCATTCTGTGACGCGACCACGCCCGCCATACCGATTGAGGTCTGAAAATACGCGTCCTGACTTTCAATCGCCCATGTGAGGACATCCGCGCTAGTGGTCCCGCCAGTCGGCGCATCTTCCGCATGGGCTAAGCTAGCCCCGCCAAGAACCAACAAAAACAAAAATAATGCCGTTACTTTGTATAGTCGATAATTTCCTAGACACTTTAAGCAAAAATGTTCTATATATTGAATTTGTTCTCGTTTTTACTAAAATTGACGTAAGAATTTAGCACGCCGTCGATGGCGTTTGGACGAAATCCGTTGGAAATCAGGAGCGAACCGGCTGTGCAACAAACTTGCTTATAATGAGCTGGCCCGGGGCGTTTGAAAGGAGACGCCGCCATGGCCGAAAAAGCAGGAAATTTCAGCGCGCTGATGTCGCTCTACAGCAATGATGGAGACCGCAAGTACCTGACCCAAAGCGAACGCGCCCGGTTTTACGCTGCGCTTGATACCTTGGGTGATACGAAGGCGCGGACTTTCGCTGAAACAATCTACTGGACGGGGTGCCGCCCTTGCGAGGCGCTTCACCTCTCACCGCTCCAGGTAGATGTCGATGAGAATGTGATCATCTTCCGATCCGCCAAGAAACGTGGAGCGCTAAAGGGGCGTCACTATCGGCCCGTTCCGGTGCCGCATAGTTTCATGTTGCGTTTGGACCGCATCCACAATCTGCAAGCCACCCGGTCACATCGAAGCAATGGCTCAGACACGCGCTTATGGACGTTTTCACGGTCAACCGGGTGGTTGCTTATCCGAGGCGTGATGCAAGCGGCCAAACTCTCCGGAGTCAAAGCCTGCGCGCGGGGGCTTCGCCACACCTATGGCGTCCATGCCGTGCTTTCCGGCGTGCCGTTGCCCCGCATTCAATTCTGGATGGCCCACGCATCCATGGAGACGACCGCGGTGTATTTGCAACTCGCCGGAGCTGAAGACCGTGAAATCGCCAGCCGCATGTGGCGGGAGACAATGGCCGCCTAATGCCCAGGAGGCCGCCGGGCGAAATCGACAGGATCATCGGACAGCGCATCCGTCAGCGGCGCAAAGAGCTGGGAGCATCGCAATCTGATTTAGGCATCGCCATCGGTGTGAGCTACCAACAAATCCAGAAGTACGAGGCTGGCAAGGGAAGTATTTCCGTTGCAAGGTTGGTGGAGATCGCTAACCAGCTTCAGGTGCCAGTCGCTAACATTCTTGACGGGTTCAGTTGTGGGCGTTGAATATAAATCCGAATTGATTACGGATTTTGGTTAATGGAAATAAACTTTGGTTTCGCACGCCAATTTTACGGTTCTCACAAATGATGAAGTTCGCTACGCTAGTAATTTGTATTTTTCTTATTCAAATCCTACAGAACGCCCATGCTCAGTTCTCGTTTTTTAACGATGAGATGAAGTTTGAACTCATAAGTAGTTTTAGTAATGAACCGGGATGGATTAGCGCAGAAGGAAGAATTACTGCCGAAACGCCTCATGATTTTGAAGAATTTCTAATAAAACATCAAAATAAGTGTATTGTGGCGGTTGTTTGTTACAGACTTTCTTTCAACGTAGAACGTGTTGTTTTCAACAGTACCGGCGGCGATTTATTGGCCGCCATTGAGCTAGGAAGATTAATTCGCGCATCGCAACTAAGCACATCGATAGGCAAAACCTCGATCAATTCTTCTGATTTTGAAAGATACAGGTATACGATAGAGGACGCCGCTGTGGTGGAAGGAATATGCGAGAGCGCATGCGCCTACGCTTTCCTTGGTGGCGTAAGTCGGCACCCCGCTTTCAGAAATGGGATGGTCACACAATTTGTAGCCACACAAATAGGCGTCCATCAGTTTCATGAGGGGGTTGCACAATCAAACCGCATCAGTAGCGAACGCGGCAGTTCAGTGAACGCTCCAAAATTCAGAAATTCCGAAGAAAAAATTCAGTTTTATTCTGGACTATTAATAGATTATGTAACCGAAATGGGAGTTGATCCGAGAATTGTTACCGAAGCTAGCAACACACTACCTAACGGTCCTTTGAATCAACCACCAGGACTATTGCTCCGAAAATACAATGTTTTGACAGTTGATATTGATAATTGGAGGCGTGGCGCACGCAATCAGCTTGTAGGCGATCAGGGTGATAATGGAACTATAGCTAGCGCTTCTGTGATTTGTCATATTCACGAGAATGGTAAGAAAATAGTGCATTTTGAAGTCGACTTTGACGCTGATTATCTTGCCGGACAAGAGCCAGAACTTCGAAATATGGAAGTTCCACCCAATTTAGAAAAGAAGCCGTACGAGTATAACGGCTTCATTTTACGCTATGGCGAATTTGAACGACCGAGTCCGAACAACATGGCTGGCTACCAGCCGATGCCTATGAACGCGTGGATAAAATTCTGGGCCGAGATGGGTCTTTGGGAAGAGATAATGGATGCACCAACACGACGCTTCCAACTAGAGGCCGTAGGTGAGGACTTCAATCACCTGGAGAATAAGCCAGTCGTAAATGTTGTTCTAACCAAAAATTTTACAGACTTTTTCTTTGATATTTACAATGATCAAAATTGTGAATCATGGCCGCCGAAATACAACACCGACCCAACAAAGATTGTTCAACCGTCTGCTGACTTTCAAATTGAATGACAGTATCTGAAGGTACCCATCATTTAGAATAATTGTTGTATTTTTCTAAGATTTAAAAATCGCCCGGGCCTGGCTTAGCGGCTTCATCATAAGCTGCTCTGTGCCGAATTTCTAGCAACTCGATCATCTCGTTATTCTCAAAAAACTTTGCCACATGAAGCGGGTCTCGGCCCCTTCGGTCTCTCATATCGTAGTTTACGACTCTGCTTATTGGCTCCGTTTCAAGAGCATATCGCATAAAGTCAATGCGCCCATGGTACGCCGCCACCCAAAATGGCGATTGGCCGTATTGATTGCAGCTATTGATGAGATTCGGATCAGCATGAAGCAAGGACCTGAAACTCTCAAAGTCTCCGTTGCCCACAGCATCAAATATTTGTTCTACTTTGCTCATAATTAATCCGTATACTGACTATATACGAAACTATGAGCCTGTAGAAAGAAAAATCGTATAACGCTATTGAAAACAAATGCTTAGGGCGCTCTCAATGAGTCTCTTTTTCAGCTCTGCATCCATGATCGGAAGACTATGCACATCCGATAAAATATCGACTTCACGGTTTTGATCTTGACGCACAGCGATAGTGGAACTCTCGACGCCGCTCTCCCCCTCCAGAACAATGGAACAAGAGATAACCAAATATGCCCGCCCTTGTTCTGTCGTAGATTTTTTGTGCGCCTCTATCTTTAAATCACTCCAACCTAGTCCCGCTAAGTCACGCAGAAGAGCGCTATCATCTTGCACGACATTTTGGTCATTATTGAAGTATGCTTCGATATTTTCCCGTAGGCGGTCCGGCTCGGGTGAATATGCGATCATACGCTCGGGGTCTGAGGTGTTTTGAATGATTGACGTGTAGATGATGGCGATCAATGCGAGACAGAATGCAAACATACTACCCACAACTATCGTCCTAGGTGAGAGAACATGCCGGGCATCAAGGAATGCGGAGCTGAGGTTATTCAGCAAGTTCCGGACGACGCGGGTTTCTTGAATCTCAATGTCGCTATGACCCACATCGCGAAACACTGGTTCTAAGAGCGCTTGCATCTCCGAATTCTTATAAAATATCGCGACATCAAGCGGATTTCTGCGCCGTTTGTCCGCCCTTTTTAAAATCATTGAGTCTAAATTGTCAGAGTGAATTATGGCCTCAAGAAATGTCGACCTTCCCCACATCGCAGCCAACCATGCGAGGTTTTGACCATATTGATTCTCGACGTCCAATAATTCAGGGTTGGTGCGAATGGCTTCGATGGCAGCGTCAATTCGCCCCGCTTTCAAGTCTTGAGAAACGGTGTCGAAGCTTGTCACCTATCTTCTCCCCATTTTACTGGCAAAATTTGATAGGCGATGTCGATATGGGGAGAGGTGACTATGCCGTCGTTTTGTTGTGAATCTGCTTGCAAAGGCTTGAGAAAAGAGACGGTAGCTAAATCGCCAGTTTGAAAATTTTTCAAGACCGCTACCAATTTGAAGCTATCTGATGGGTCCATTTCTCCGTTCTCGTTTCTGCTTGATCCAGAAAACTGCGCAAGCCCCTCCCACGGCGTAAACTCGGTCTGACATTCCGATTCAAACAAGCTGATGGTTTCACTGACTAACTGTGATGGCGTGTTGCGAATCCAAAGTTTCACACCGACGCAATACTCGTGATACGTTTCTTCGAAACACAGTATACCGGATTTCGCTGCATCTTGTTTCATAATTGGCGAGGCGATGAAATCAGAATGGAAGGCATTTCTAGGAACATTCGCCAAAGGAAGCGGCTCAAATTCAAAGTGCTCAAAGACCCATGGCTCAACCGCCATTAACTGCATCCGCGAGATTAGCTGCGATACAACGTCAAGAAATTTCCAAGTCTTAGTTTGCGCGGCCCTTCTCTTTTCTGGATGATCATAATATTTATTGATTTGCCTAACGACTATGCTGGACACTTTGGCTTCTATATCTGTTCCCTTTATTGTTATAATGGGACGGGTGCCCCTATTTTTTAATTCAAAGTTCTTGAAGTTCTCCTCAAAAAGGGAAATCAAATTTTTAGAACAAGCATCATCAGTCTCACATTGCGCTCTATAGTCTGCGATGACCGCCCAAATGCGCTTTTTATCCCAAGGATGATAAACGTCCGATACAGAGAAATTTTCTGCAGAATAGTTCATGCTGCGGTGCATCTAACTTCTAGTGTGTAGTGAAGTTCCAAATCAGTTCGAATTAGCGCCCAACTTATTGTTCTGGCTGTAGAAATATTTGCGCCCTATAAATAGATGCGTTGGTTAAGAACAAGGGCGGCTGGCGGCGTATTTGAGATACACCCTCATACAGGCCCAACGAACCATAGAATTTAACTCTCGCAAATCGCGGGACCCAAAAGCACCCTTTTTGGGTGAACGAAGAAGCTTTGCCTATCGGGTAGGTAACGAGATTTCCATAGTTGGTGCGGCGGACCGGATCAGTTTAGCGAGATAATCGGCCCGCCGCCCCGACGACCTAGCAAGTCAGTCAGGAGGCTGAAAACTACCATGAAACTTCCATTTCTCAATGGTTCCCCGCGTGCGGAGACTGGATACGTGCGTCCTCCCGATCCTTACGAGCCGGACGAACCGATCACTTACAGGGACACGTCTTTCTCAGCGATCGTCGCGCGAGAAACAGCAAAGCTTCATGCCGAACACCGCGAAGTGAAGGCTGCACTTAGAAGATGCGCCAATGCTCAGTCAAATACAGATGTCGAGCAGGCCGAGGCGCATCTGAGAAGTACGCTACAGCGTGTTGCCGGGATCGCCAGCGTGGCGGAAGCGAATCTAGAGAATTTATCCAACAAGCGCAGGCATAAGGCGCAATACGTTCGTAGCTTGATGTTGGCTTGGAATGATTTCCGCCCGGTTAGCAGTCCCGACGCCTTCGATACGATCTTACTGGCGCAAGCCTTCATTTTCGTCGAGGGCGGTATGGCGGCGATGATGTTGATGGAAGGTGGTAAGTTTGGACTTTGGGAGAGCTTGGGGTTTGGCGTGACCTTCGCCGCGGTCAATGTCGTGCTGGGTCTAGTCGCGGGGTTTGCAGGGCGTGCCGCGTTCTATAAACGCCAAGCACATATCGACTTAGCGGAAGACCGCAAGATCCGCCTCGCGGGCCGCATGGGTGCCGGTGCGCTGATCGCCCTCCTTGCATTGCTTGTTTTTGCAGCGGCAAGGACACGGATTGTTGGAGACGCCAACCTATTCGATTTTTCGAAAGTTGGCTTCTTGGAGACATTTTCGACCGCCGAATCCCTTCAACTGCTCACACTCGGCGTCGTCGGTGGCGGACTGGCGATTTGGAAAGGGTTTTGCGGACTGTCCGATACGCGCGTTGGATTTAGCGCGGCCCGAAAAGCTGCGGAAGAAGATATCGATAACGCTGCTGACAAACTGGTCGAAGACGCGTTCACGCAAATTGCGAACACTTGCGACGAGGCGCTCGAATCCGCGAACACTGCGCTAGTCACCGCTCAGGACGAACTCGAGGACCGGACCGAGGCAGATGCCAGCTTGTATGGGCGCGTTTGCAAGCTGAATAACGATCTAGAAGAGGCCCAATCACGTCTGCGGCAATTATCAAAACGTCAGGAGTGCGGCAGGACATTTATCAATCCGGACTCCGAGTCTTCAAGTCATGCCCTCGATTTGTCCGTGTTCGATGGAATGAAGCTATCTGAACCGCGGGAAGGCGAAATTGCGTCTTTGGACCCGTTACAGGAACGCATCAAAGCGCTTCAGGCCGCAATCGACGCGTCGGGCAAGGCGCGACACGAAGCCGTCTCGGAAATCGATGCAGCGTACGTCGAATTCATGAACGAAGCGCCCGACCTGACCTTTCTCGCAGATCAACAGGAGGCTTTCTAATGAGACGTCATCATTCCCGTACGCGCCGCGGCAAGTCCAAAACCGTCAAACTGGCTTCACTTGGCGTCATTCCGGCTTGCGCCATCGGTGCGGTTTTTGTCGCTTCTGCAATGAACAGTTCCGATGAAGTCGATGCGAACTTCTGCTATGCGCGCGCCGAACAGCAAGACATCGTCGCATTCATCGACAACTCTGTAACCAGTCATTTGACCGAGCCTCAACGGCGCGATTTGGAACATGCGATCCGAAAGCCTTATGGGACGTTGAAGCCGAATGGGCGCTATAGCATTGCCACAACGGCGGCGGACCAAAATGCGTCAATTGTTCGGGCGGATTTCTCCATCTGCAGGCCGCCCACCTCTTCTGAAGAACAATCTTCCATCGACGCGCCCATGATGACCGGCGCGCAGTTAGGCCTGCGCACCGATGAGGCGACCGCCGCGTTCGAACATGAGATCGTCAATGTGCTGGCGGATGCTTTGGATGCCGAAAAAGCGGCGGGCGACAGTCCAATCATAGAGCAGCTTCAAGGCATCTCTCGCATGGCGGAGTTCACGGGTGCCGATCGCGAATTGATCGTGGTGACAGACGGCGTTCAAAACTCACGGCATGGACGGTTTTGCAGCGTCAAAGGTGAACTTCCATCCTTCGAAAAATACGCAAAGCGCGAACGCTATCAGGAGGTAAAGCCCCGCTCCTATGCCGGCGTGAATGTCAGCCTGTATTTGGTCGATATTGGGCCATTGCCTCAGCCCGCAATGCCCTTTTGCACCCATGACGAGATTCGCCAATTCTGGACTGATTACTTCTACGCCAATGGTGCGAGAAACGTTGAGGTCACACCCCTGCGGCAATGGGCGGGGCAAGGTTGATGCCCCAACGTTCACCTGGGGAGGGGGGACGGTTGTTTCCGTCTCTCCTCATCGGCACGGGATCTTTTTGGGTGTTTCACAACGCCGGGCCTTTAATGGTCGCTGGAGAGATCAGCCCCTTTCCTGCAGCCGCGCTCTTCTTCGGCGGTTTAGCCGGGCTCTCGGCTCTTTCGGCGATTGCGGAGGGCGGTGCGAAACTCTCCGGCTGGGCGGCGGCGCGAACACCCGCTGGCGTTAAGGGCACGGCGGGCTTCGCCAAATCTCTCCGAGAATTGGGAAAGGACAATAAGCGCCGTGGCGGCGGATCGTATTGGGGCGCTGTAAGAGGTCGAGAGCTCGTCGCAGATTTTTCCAGCGTCGCAGCGACGGTCGGCACAAGTGGCTCGTCTAAATCAACCGCCATCGTGGAGCCCAACGCGCTATCCATCCCATGGTCGAAAGGCCTGACCGACTTTAAGGGCAGTCTGACGGTCAAGCTCGCCCCTGCGCTTCGCAAAAGAGGCGAGCGGGTGCGGGTTCTCAACTTCGCCAACGCTTTTCCCGACCTCGTCGGGCCCACGGATCAATATAATCCGACATCTGTTATTTCGCGCTGTTATCTCAGCGAAGGCGGGCTGCGTGAAGTCGGCGAAATCCTGGACGAGATGGCGTTCGAGCTTTTGCCCGAGCCGGAAACCGCTGGCTCTGGAGGGACGGACAATTCCTACTTCCGCAACGCCAGTCGCTTCTTAGACCATTGGGCGATTGAAACCGTCACGCTGATTCATGGCTCCCACGCCACGATGGCGGATGCGTTGACGCTGCTGAACGATCAAGACGCCGCGCTCAGGCACGCCCAATGGGCCTGCGGCGAGCTTGAAGTTGAGCCGCCTGAGCAAGCCGCTGAACCCGACAATCCTGCATCGGTCTTTGAAGGGGGCGAAGATGACCAAGTTTACAACTAGCATGCCCTTGGAGGACAGCCCGTGGGCGACCTCCGGCCTCCACGATCCGCTAGATATCGAGAACTACATTGCGGACTACCGGAACCGATCCAAACGCGTCATGGCCTTGCTGTCTGCCAAACGCCAGGGTGGGGAAAACTCCTTTCTGGAGGGCTCGCAACAATCTCTTGCGCCGTTCTCGGTCGCGGGCCGCGCCCACGGGGTCACAGGTGGCTCGACCTTCAGCTTTTCGGAGATGAAGGATGACGGCCCGCCCACCACCGTTTTCTTGATCGCCGACGCTAACGCCATGAAAGCGCAAATGCCGCTCATTTCTCTGGTGCAGTGGTGCATGATCCAAGAACTGCGCAGGCATCCAGCTAAGCACAAGCCTGTAACCCTGCTCTGCGACGAGGCGGCCAACTTTTGCATCAGTGGATTGAACAATCTGATGACCACCGCAAGAGGGTACGGCTTAAGGCTGCACTTGTTCCTGCAAAACTTCTCGGCCTTCACGGTCACCTACTCCAAGGAAACGCTCGATACGCTTCTAAGCGAGGCGGAAATCCTCCAATTCATGCCGCAAACCCGGCAAGATGCGGTCGTCGATTATGTGTTTGGGCGACTGGGTGAAGAATCCATTGTCGTCACATCTCATCGTGGGCAACGAGGCCATGGCGTCGACGGCGTGGATTACCGCGAAGAGTCTAAGCCCCTCCACACACGCGACGAAATCCGGCGCTGTAAACAGTCCATCGTTTTTGTACGGAACAACAAGCCCATCAAAACTGACACGCCGCCCATCGCCGCCATTCATCCATGGCGCAAACAGGTCGGCGTCGATCCCTTCCACGGCAAGCCTTGGCGGCTCCCGATCAAGCTACGTTATCGCCGAAACGAGGCCGTCAGTTTTGGCCTGCGTTTCAAGCATTTCTGGCGACGCATCAGGGGAGCGCAGAAACTATGAGTATGCGCGGCCCGTTCTCTGTCCTTGCAGCCGTGCTGAGATGGCTCAGCGGTCTTAGCCGTCACGCCCTTTTGATAGCGCTAGTCGCCGTGGTCGTATCGCCCATCGGTCCGGCGATGCGGTGGGAGTACACCTACCGCAACGTCTATGGCGAGCGGGTTTATCTCCACTGCGTCTATGTCGGATCGCGGGGCTTTTTCGCGCCGTCCGTGCGCGAAGGTTGCCCGCTCATGATCGTCGCCGACAGTCGCAAGTATGACGGCGGGGTGAAACGCTGATGGGACGTCGCAAGCTGTCGCGCGCCGATGTGGACCAGATGAATGCCCGCATCGACGCCTTCAATAAAGCCCGTGAGGAGCGTCTGAACCCGCAATCTGCGCCGCGAGACGTCACAGGTCCTTGGATGTCGACCGAGACGCTGGCGAAGCTCCCCCATTTGCGGCGGGTCTTCGATCTCAATCGCGATCCGCTGATCGCCGCTCAACTGCGCGATATGGACAAAACCGAGTTCGAGCGCCGCGAAGACCAAGCAGGGCGCGGCTCGGACATGGTGGAGAAAGACAAGTCCGCGCCCGCCTTCCGTCCTCATGGCCGCGCCCGTAAAGCGATGGATGCGCAAGATTTCAATGGCCGATGGCTCGCCGAGCAACAGCGCGCCGTCATGAAAACCGCCATTCCCGAGACGTCTGCGCCGAATGATCGTCCAGAATACGATCGTATTCAGCCAAGCATTGAGAACTAAATGTTCTTGTTATGTTCTAATGTTTCAAATAAGGTCTAAGTCTTTTTATCAACCTCGGACAAGAAAGGAGACAAACGATGTCCACACCCCAAAACAAAGGTCCAGAGGACACGATCCGCGATGGCGCGGTCTTCGTGAAAATCTGGAGAAACTGGAGCAACAAGGGCGAGCCTTTTTACTCCGCCAATTTTGGCCGAACCTATACGGACAAAGCGACCGGCCAGATCAAGGAAAGCCAGTCCTTCCAAGGGACGGACATTCTCAAGCTGCAATCGCTGTCCAACCGCGCTTATGAGTCCATTGCGCGTATGCGTGAAGCGGATCGCAATCTTGAACAGCAGGTCCAGCAGACTGAAACGCAATCGCAGCGACCGCCAGCGCAAGCCACGCATCCACAGCAAGGCGACATGGCCGCCGCCAGGGACGCAGCGATGGGACATTCGCAGCCGTCGCAGCAGGCGGCGCAACCACAACAGCCTGTCCACGACCCTGTGCCGGGCCGAGAACTCTAGGCCCGGATTTTCTCCGGGCCTCACCCCGCGCTTCTTGAAGGCCGCCTCAACATCCAGGCGGCCTCAAGAAGAGGAAAGGAGCGCAAACGACAACCATCAACTCACAAGGACGCGCCATCATGGCCTTTAAATGCGACCATACGAAAGAAACCATTCACGCCCCGCCAACGCCCGCGAAGAAAAAGCCGTTCAGCGTCGAAGTCGATTTTGAGCGCTACGCCCCGCTGCTGGATGATCCAAATTTGAGCGAGGATCAGAAACGCGAATTTCTACAAGCCGTGTGGTCTATCGTGACTGCCTTTGTCGACCTCGGTTTCGACGTGGGCCCCGTGAAGACGGGCTGTGGAAAACACGCCGAAACCCGAGGAAATCAGACCGTTTCAGCCTCCAGTCCGGTATACTTGAAGCATCGAAAACTCATGAAGGAGTTCATCGCCGCTGACGGAGAAAAGGAGGCCGGGCCATGACATATCAAAAAACGCACACATCTGAATGGACGGCGCTTATCTGCTGCCGCGTCTCAGACAAAAGCCAGCTGAAGGGCTCCGGCCTGGACAGCCAGGAGTATCGCTGTCGCCGCCACGCCGAGCTGAACCGCTATCCGGTCGAGGCTGTTTTTCTGGAAAGCAAATCTGGAGGGTTGGCGTTGACGGAGAGGCCTGCAATCCGGGATCTGATCGCTCATATCGACGACAACAAGGCTAGCTCAAAATCCTATGTGGTCATCTTCGACGATCACAAACGCTTTGCCCGCGAAACCCGGTCTCATCTCGATTTGCGCGACATGCTGGCTGCTCGCGATGTTCGAGTAGAGTTTCTGAACTTCACGCCGGAAGATTCCCCGGAAGGCAAATTCTCCGAAACCGTATTCGCGGCCCAAGCCCAATTGGAGCGCGAACAGAACGCCCGGCAGACGCGACAGAAAAGCAAGGCGCGTATCGAACAGGGATATTGCATCACGGCTGCGCCCGTTGGCTATCGCTATATTGACGGCGCTGGCGGCGGTAGAGAGCTAGTGCCGGACGAACCGCAAGCCTCAATTGTCCGTGAAGCGTTAGAAGGGTTCGCCTCTGGCCGCTTCGCGTCCCAAGTTGAAGTCAAGCGCTTCCTCGAAGGCCAGCCTGAGTTTCCAAAAGGCGATGCCCCTAGTGGCGAAGTCCGTCAGCAGCGCGTGATGAAAATCCTGCGGAACTATCTTTATGCAGGATACGTCGCAGCGCCCTACTGGGGTGTTTCTCTACGCAAAGGAAAGCACGAAGGCCTGATCAGCTTTGAGACCTATCAGGCGATACAGGCCAAGCTCGATGGTCGGGTCTATGCCCCTTGGCGCAAAGACGTGCGCGAAGACTTTCCATTACGTGGCGCAGTCGATTGCGCATGTTGTGGAACGCCGCTAACCGCCGGATGGTCTAAGGGCAAGCGCAAGAAATACCCCTATTATTTTTGTCGGAGGAAAGGCTGCGACGCCTACGGTAAAACCATCCCCCGCTCAAAAATCGAAGACGACTTCGCGGGGGTAATCGAAACGCTACGACCTACCCGCGGCTTATTTGAAATCGGCGCTCTGATGTTCAGGGATGCTTGGGACCAGCGTACCGCGCAGGCCGCCAGCGTCGCAAAGGGCTTTGCGCGCGAAGCCGAAAAAATCGAGCAAGAAGTTGAAGCGCTCGTCGAGCGTGTCACGCATGCAAAGACACCGCGGGTGATCGCCGCCTACGAAACTCGCATCGAAGACTTGGAAAATCAGAAGCTGGTGGCGGCTGAAAAAGCGCTTGGAAAGCCCGAGTCCCGTGGGACCTTTGATGATTTGTTTGAACACGCCCTGCGTTTCCTCGCAGACCCTTGTAAAATTTGGAAAACTGGGCGTTTCGACCTGCAAAGACTGGTGCTGAAACTGACGTTTTCAGAGCATTTGCAATACTGCCGTGAAACGGGGTTTAGAACACCCCAAACATCCTTACCATTCAAACACTTAGGGGGAAATTTTATGCTGAAAAACCAAATGGTGCCGCCAGGGTGACTTGAACACCCGACCCTCGCATTACGAATGCGATGCTCTACCAGCTGAGCTATGGCGGCACACAGAACGCATCACGCGTCTTCGCGTGAGCGCCGGCTTATACATTTGGCGACCCCGTCCGG
>JBCCXW010000027.1:0-30254 GCA_039191105.1 Pseudomonadota bacterium | reverse complement strand
CTCTTTCGGCTCTGATAAGTCGTACCCGGCGGAGAAACACTCACGGTTCCCCGTAATGATGGTGGCGTGAATAGAATCGTCATTGTCGCCTTTATAGAGGGCGTCAAACAATTCGATGCGGAGCCGATCAGAGAGCGCGTTGCGCTTTTCAGGACGGTTGAGCGTGATCCGTTGCACGCGCTCAACCGGGCGATCGACGATGATGCATTGATAGTCTTCCGAGGTCATATGTGTGTCTCCGGTGCGTGTTCAAAAAAGGGATTAACGAGAAAGATCGAGGCACGCATAACCGTCGCGAATGGCGGGGGAACCGTCTGGCGTTTTGATCGCATAGAGGACGTGTAGAGTGTCCCCATCGGCATGCGCCTGCAGGGTCAGCTGAAGAGGCTTACCTGGAATCACCATTCCCGCCAGGCGCCCGCGCAGGCGCCTGAGGCGCGTGATGTCTTGCGCAGCGCACGCAGCGACAATGTCGCGCCCCGCTAGAGCCCAAGTCGCAACACCATGCAGGATAATGTCTGGCAGTCCGGCCGTCTTCGCGGCAGTGCGTTCTGTATGAATCGGGTTCCAGATGTCCGCACATTCTGAAAACGTATGCGGGAACGTCCGAGGGATATCGATTTCAATTGAGATGGGCGGCTGCGTCCTATCCGATGGCGCTGGCACAATTGGTCGTCGATCTGGTTCCTGGCTGTCGCCAATCAGCGCGACACCGCGATAGGTGCTCTGGACATAGGACGTGTAGACAAGCGCGTCGCTGCCATCATACGTGTAAAACTGCACGGCCATATTCGTGCCGCTGCGCCCACACCAGAGGCCAGTGACTTCGCCATGAGTGGTGAGCGTTTCACCGGCTCGAACCGGACGAATGAATGTCGAGTCTTGGATCGCATGGACGGCTTTTGGATACTCTTCTGGAGACGCGCCGACGAGCGCGCCAAGATTGTTCTGAACCATGCTTTGCCATTCGAGCGCGACGCAGACTTGCGGAGCGACACAAAAATCCGGGTGTAAATCGTCGAGCAATGCGGGCGATGTGTGCTGAAGTCCGGCAGCAAATGCGAGCATGCGTCGAGGGGTCATTTGTGCTTGCACGGGCGTGAGCTTGGTTCCGACGGTTTCCGCATGCACGGGCATAGACGATCCTCAGGATGGAACGCTGGCGTTTGAGAGTTCCTCGCGAATCTCATTCGCAACTTGCTGACGACGGCGGGCGAAAATCTTGTAGCGTTCCAGGTCCGCCGGGGCGCCGTTCACGATGTCGAGGTCTAGACGCTGCCATTGCTCGTCGTCCGTCATGTACGGCTTCCATTCCGGTGCGTTTGGAGAGCTCGGGACGCCAGTTGCCGCAAAGCTGGTCCAATAGTCGATCATGCTCTGCGAAAGCGGCAGATCACTTTTGTCTAGACGCTCGACAATCGGATCGAGCCCGCCCATCATGAACTTAATTTCCGCACCATGATACGCCCCCAGCGTTGCTCTTGGACTGGCTGGTGTCCGTGCGAAAACATAAAGATAGACCGGCATATTTTGGCGCGCGCTGTGATGCGCGAAATAGTATGCTTTGCCGCCATAAAGCTCGTCGCTGAAGGCCAAAGACGCGGCATCGCGGTCACCCGTTTTCAGGCCAGGATAGAGTTCAAACAGACGATTGGCATCTTGGCAGGAAAAACGGTCACGAATGATCGCTTCATACTCATCTTCCTTCGGCGGTTCGGAGTATTGGTAACGCACCTCAAATAGGGGGATGTGTTGGTTTAAATCATTCATGCCAAGGAATTCGCTGGCATTGTTTCCAAGCAAAAATGGCACACTGGCTTGTTCGCCATCGCGAAACGTATCGAACATGTTTTTCGGCAAGACATAACCATCAACGATGGGATTGACCTCGCTGTGTTCGAGCTTCATGCGGGCCGCCGCCGCGGCCAATGTTCGTGGCGCAAGCGCCCGTAATTGCGCGAGTTGATTGGGGCCGCTGATGCCGCATTCCATAGCGAGAATCTCACCCACCTCTTCGGCAGAGGGGTATCCTTGAACCGCGGTTTTGAGATAGCGAATTTCTTGATACGTCGCCGCGCTCTGCGCGATGGCCCGATGAAACAATCCCTTCGCGAGCGGTGAGCACATGAGCTTGATCACAGCATCGCCGCCGCCAGACTCTCCAAATATAGTGACATTGTCGGGATCGCCGCCAAACGCATCGATATTCTCACGCACCCATTTTAGGGCTTGGATCCAGTCGAGCAGACCATAATTTCCTGAGACACCGTGCTCGGATTCCGCCGATAATTCCGGGTGGGCGAGAAAGCCGAAGAGATTCAGTCGAAATGCGATTGACACTAACACAACGCCGTTCTCGGCGAGGGCCGCGCCCGGATAAAGATCGGGATGCCCGTCGAGATGGCCGCCGCCATGGATCCAAACCATTACCGGCTTCTTATCATTGGGGTCCGGGTAGCCATCTTTGTCTAAAGCCGTCGTCCAAATGTTTAGCTTCAGACAGTCTTCGCTTTCATTCGGCGCGGGCGTGAATTTCAAAGCTTGACGCAAGCTCCAAGTTGTAAGGGGTCCTTTGCCCTGACCCTCGAGGAGGATTTTGAAGAATCCATCGGCTTCGTCATTATCGCGTTGAATGGCGATGGACCCGAAGGATTTGCAATCACGCACGCCGTCCCAGCCCGGATGTGGCGCTGGTGGACGCCAACGCAGATCTCCGATCGGCGGTTTGGCATAGGGAATGCCGCGAAACACCGCGAGCGAACCTTTGCTTTTCGACCGTCCCCGGACTTTGCCGGTCGAAGTCTGGATCACGGGATGTGTCATATCCTATCCTTGTCTGGATGCGTTCCGGTCATTGCGTCACAAGATCCGCGTGAGATCGTAGCGCGCCTTAATGGGCTTGATCGTCAGGGTCGTATCGACGTTGACGACCCCATTCTTTGAGCTGAGATTTTTTTGAACCAAGGAAGACAGTTCGATGGTGTTTTCGCAAAGCACCACCGCGGTCAGATTGTAATTGCCGGATGTCGACGCCAGGAACTGAATTTCCGGCAGTGCAACGAGGTTTGAAATCAGCGCCTTGGTTGCGTAAGGCGATACCGACATTCTGATAATCGCAACGGCAGAGTGATCGGTCGCGGCGACGTCTGAAACAGCAGCGAATTTGATCCGCTTTGTCTTCAGCATGTTCGAACGGCGATGGCGAACATTGGTTTCGGAAATGTTCAAACGCCGCGCGACTTCCCGATTGCTCAGTCTGCCGCCTTCGCGCAGCAGTAACCAAATGCGCTCATCCCGATCCAGGTTTTCATTTTCGATATCGCAAGGTGGAAGCGGGCTGCGCAAGCGAACATAAGAAAACGCGTATTTGTGAATTGATACGAACAGATCATAGCTGACCGTCTTAATCCCGGAGATTTCGGAGAGTGTATCGTCGACGATGTCGCCCATATGCTGATAGTCGCGCACCAGTGTGTTAAATACAATTTGCGGCCCGGAGACGCTGAGCGCGACGGTCGAGACCTCATCAATCTCCGCAATCCGATGAGCGATGCGTTCAACATCATGGCCTGATGTATAGATGTATGCTGCGTAGGCGAGCGATGCCTCGTCGGCAAAAATGTCTTTCTGCGCGATCACCCGCATGAACCGGTTTTCGGAAAGGGTGCGGAGACGTTGGGCGATGGTGATATCGGACACCCCGAGGCCGAGAGCGATCGCCTTATTGGTGGATTGCGGATCCTTGCGAAGCCAATCGATAATGGCCAAATCCAACTGATCTGGTCTGAATGAGGTTTTGGTCTGACGGAGCAATCTCATGGCCATGACGTCTGTCCTTTTGGGTCTCCCCAGCTTAAAAAAAGACCGGCGCGTCTGGCACCGGTCTTGAGTGGCACCGGTTCGGAGGATAACTCTAGTGCCTCAGTGTCAGTTGCACGCCGATGGTGCGCGGCGTGTTGACCGCGGCATCCGTAATGGCGATGTCGAACCCACCGGATGGCGTGGCGAAAATCGTCGCGCCATTGCCTTCATTGTAAAGGACAGAGACGAATTCCAGCTCATTGGTCAGGTTTTTTCCGTACAGACTGAGCGACCAGTTTTCGGCGTCCAACCCGATGCGCGCATTCAAAAGGCCGAGCGGTTCCAGCTCTGTCGATGGGAAATTTTGGATGCCGTTGAAACGCGCATCTGTGAAACTGTACGAGACCCCCGCGACCAAGTCTGCGTCGAGAGCGTTGAGTGGGTAGTTCAAATCCGCGCCCGTCGAGAATGACCACTCCGGAACATTGAACGGTGTGTTCCCCGACATGATCGCGGTCCGAGGATCAGGGGTGAGTTCTTGGCTTTCAGTGAATTCAGAGTCCTGCCAAGCCGCGTTGAAATATGCGTTTACATTTTCGTTGACCTGCCACGCAGATTCGAACTCGACACCGAAATTCTCAATATCGGGTCCATTGTCTTGTAAGTTTCCAGTCAGTGTCTTGGTGATTTGTGGATCTTTATATTCAGACCGATAGGCAGCGATATTGACGATTACTGTATCGTCTAACCAGGTCGATTTCAGGCCGAGTTCAGTCGACAAAATTTCGTCTTGATCAAAATTGATATTCTCCGCGACGAAACTCTGTGCCAGTGATTCAAAGCTGGGGTCGCCGAAGAACACTGCAGTATTGGCAGCGAGGTTGGCCGTCGAATTGGAGTTTCCGCTGCGCGCGCCGGTCGATACGATTCCGTAGACCATCGCGTCATCGGTTAGATCATACTCGAACGCCGCGCGGGGCAGCACCTTGTCCAGAGTAAATTCTTGCGAGAGCGGTACTTGAAATGCTGCACCAGTTTCTTCCAGCGTCACGCGGCGGAGCGGCGGAATAGGGAGCGCCAACAGCGTCAAGTCCCCGGTAAAGTCCGCGAGCGCACTGCCGACGCTGTCGCCGGTCGTCGTGACATTGATCTCTTCGCGCACATAGCGCGCGCCGCCAATCAAACGAAACCGGTCCGAAACATCCCAGGTCAATTCCGCAAAACCTGAAATCTGTTCTGTCTCAATCTCGTCCACAGAATCCGTAAAAAGGGATGACGCTTGCGATGGGTCTAGGAAATCGATTGGGTCACCGAAACCAATAATGCTAAACTCCGTATCGACATTACTTTCGATTTCTTGATAGTTCAGCCCGGCGACGAAATTGAGTGGGCCTTCAAAGTCTGAGACAAACCGGAATTCCTGACTGAACAAATCATCATCCACCGCCTGCAATGTCGGTGCAGCCGTGAAGTTTCCGGCATTCGTCAATCCGAACGCAAAACCAAGCCCGTTGAAAAGCTCTGTTAGCACAACCAAGTCCGCGAGCGCGTCATAGTCACGTTGGTAGTTGCTGGTAATCGATGTCACAGCAATTGGGCCGAAATCATATTCGATGGCCGCGCTGTACATGGCATAATCGTCGGTTACAAAACCAACCAAGCCGTTGCGATTGGAAAGCGCATCCGGGGGCAGTGTGGAGTCGACTGTGTTGCTGCCAAGCGACTCGTCTTCGCCCCACATGCCGATCAAGCGGACATTGAGCTCATCATTCGGTTCATACAGCGCAATCAGACGGCCATTGACACTTTCATATTCGTTGCCGTCTTCAATGCCGAGCGCGCTATAATCAATGAAACCGCCATCCTCGCGATAGTTCACGACGCCGCGCAGAGCGAGCACATCTGGAACGAGCGTCAATGAAGTTGCCCCAGACATTGTATAGTTCGCGCTGCCATCCTCGACCTGCGAAATGTCAGCCTGGAAAACCGAATCATTCAGTCCGGTCGCTGCGAGATCTGGATTGCGGGAAAAGAACCGAATGGCACCCCCCACCGCGCCTTCACCGAATAGGGTAGGCTGTGGGCCACGAAGCACTTCGACACGGTCTATATCGAACATGGAAAAGTCTTTTTGCGATCCGGTGGCGGAGGAGACTGGAATATCGTCAAAGAACTGCGCCACGACAGGGCTAAACCGACCGCTATCAGAAACTGAGGAGACATTATTATTGCCGATGCCGCGCAGCGCCGGGTCATTTTGGTTCGGGCCGCGGTCGAACGCGTCAAGACCAACGATCCGACTGGTAATCTCGTCGAAATCGTTGATATTTTGATCTTCAAGCGTGTCACTGCCGATTGCAGCAATACTGGCGCCAATGTCCTGAACCGTTTCTTCTCGAAAGCGGGATGTCACCGTGACGGTGCTGAGTTTACGCTCAGCGTCCTCTTCCACTGTATTGGTGTCCGGTTCTTGGGCAGCGGTCGTCGGCACGATGGCCACCGACAAAGCGCAAAGAGCGGAAGCGCTGGCTGTCATTTTCAATCCACGCGCAAGGCTGAACTCACAAAATTTCACTTTTTTCCTCCCGCGACCTTGCCGTTCGGAGCGTATCTTTCGGCCGCATTCATTTTGTCGAACTCTTTTTTAGAGCCCTGTTTCCACCGTCCACGCGCCGAACTGAGCGGGCGCCTTCGATTGGTGATCGTTCTTTATACGTTTAAAATAGGAATATCAACAGCGCAAAATAATAAAATATGTGATTTTAAAACAATAATGCGCTAAAAAAGACAGTGATGCGAGCGTGTGCTTTTAAGTGCAGACACTACGGTCATCATGCTCATGACATAGGTCTGGAGGGTGGCCGCTATAGTCGCTCGATGATGATGGCAGGCGCCATGCCCCCGCCGGCGCACATCGTAATCAATCCGTAGCGACCATTGGTGCGTTCAAGCTCATCAAGGGCGGTGCCGATCAGAATGGATCCCGTGGCACCAATTGGATGACCGAGCGCCATCGCGCCGCCATTCACGTTCACCTTTTCTCGGTCAAGGTCGAGGTCACGGATGAACTTTTCGGCGACCACCGAGAACGCTTCATTGATTTCAAAGACGTCAATGTCGGTGCGTGTTAGACCGGCTTTCTCGAGGACTTTTTTGGCCGCAGGCACGGGCGCATTGAGCATCAAGGTCGGGCAATCGCCCATATTTGCTGTGGCAACAATCCGCGCGCGCGGTTTCCATCCGTTTCGGTCAACCGCCGTTTCGCTGGCCAAGAGGATGGCAGCAGCGCCGTCGACGACGCCCGAAGAATTCCCCGCATGATGAACGTGATCGATTTTGCCAGCGAGCTCTGGGTATTTCTTTGTGATAAGGTCGCCATAAGTGGTGCCTTGCGCATCGATCGGAATGGTGGCGACAAAGTCGAAAACGGTGTTCAGTCCCGCCAGTGTTTCCAGCGTTGTGCCGGGGCGGGGAAACTCTTCTTTGTCCAGGGCGAGGCTGCCATCCAGATTGTGGACCGGCACGACCGACTTCACAAACCTATCTTCTGCAATCGCGCGGGCGGCGCGTTGCTGACTGACCAAAGCCAGCGCATCGACATCTTGGCGTGTAATGCCCTCAAGCGTCGCGATTGCGTCGGCGCAGACGCCTTGTTGGGATTGTGGGTGCATTTCGCGCAGGTGAAGATTGCCCGAATCCATCATCAACGGTTTGCTGGGATCAGCGAGCGATCCAGTGTAGCTCATCATCTCGGTTCCGCCAGCGATCACGGTGTCTTCCATACCAGACATGACTTGCGCTGCGGCCATATTCACAGATGTGATGCCTGAGCCACAAAAGCGATCCAGCGTCACACCAGAGGCCTTGATGTCATATCCGGCGTCGAGGGCGGCCATGCGGCCCAAATCCGCGCCTTGCGCGCCCTGTTGAGCGCTTGTCCCCCAAATAATGTCATCCACGTCCGACGTGTCGATCGTGTTCCTGTCGCGCAGCGCACTCAATACGGTCGCGGCCAGATGTTGCGGATGCAAATGCGCCAGCGCACCCTTGCCGGGTTTTCCAATTCCCCGCGGGGTTCTGCAAGCGTCAACAATATAGGCGTCCGTCATTGGATTAGATCTCCTGCAATAGCCTGGCACCCGCGCGCCGCGTCGTTCGAGCGCGCATTGAGACCAAAAAAGCCATTATACGCCAGAGAAAGAAAGTAAAATATCGCATAAAATCGAACTTTTTAGCATTTAATTATATTATGCGTTTTAATCAGCGATTAGAGTGGCGCAAAAGTAAAGTCCGAGCTGGCTGCGCCTTTTAGCAATGGCTGCAAGTCAGCTCGACAAAACAGCAGATGCGCATAATAACCAATGACGGAATGCAATGTTGTTTATGCGCACTTGATGGGTTCACGAAGCGCGTCTCGGGCGGAGCTTGCAGGGGGCACAACTCTGGGCGAACATTTCAAACCTGGCGGGCGTTTAAATAATAATTCTGGAGACTCGCATGTTGGACATTAAAGACACAGTGACCGACGACGGATCGACCACGTTTGGTCAATCGAAACTGATTGAGCGCGCGCCTGTGCGCATGCCGGATGAAATCGATTTGCAGATCATCGAGGCACTTAAACTCGACCCGCAGGCGACGAATAAAGCGATCGCTGCAGCGCTCGGCGTTTCTGAGACATCGATCGCGCAACGGATCCGTTCCATGTCCGAAGATAATATCATGCGGGTTGTCGCCCAACGCGATATCTATGCAGGCCCATACTCATTGACCGCTGTTTTATTAGTCGAGCTGCAAAACATGGACCTTCAGAGGGTCGGTGAGGCGATCGCGCAAATTCAGGAAGTGATCTCTGTTTCCGTTGGGACGCGGCGCCCTCGCTTGATCGTTGGTTTAAGAGCAAAGGATCGCCAGCATCTGGACGCTCTCATTCGTGAGAAAATTGGACGTGTCGCAGGGGTGCGTGCCATCGAGACCCACATCATGCTCAAAATCTTCAAGTATATTACCGGTTTCGGCTTATTGGCGTTGAAAATGCCGACTCACTTGGGAGACCATGGCGGCGATGAAAAGGATGAGAGCATCATCGCAGCGTTGTTGGAAGATGGCAGAATGAGCAATCGTGAAATCGCCCGCCGGCTGCATATTTCAGAATCGAATGTGCGCCAGAGACTGAAAAAAATGTCGGATGAGCGACGCATGCGGTTGGGCGTAATTTGCGACTCAATTGCGGTCGGCAAGACCGTGATTGCTTCGGGATTGCTCAAGATTGAAACGCCGGAAGCGGACGCAGTCATATCGAAACTGATTTCGATGGAAAGCGTCGGCTATGTGTCTTCCATCACGGGAGCCTACAATTTGTTTACGGTGGTCCAAGCCGCCGATATCGAAGAACTGAACCAAATTTACTTCAATGAAATCTCTAACATTAGCGGCGTGTTAGATGTTGAGATCGAACTCTACGCGACGGGTATGAAGCAGAGGTACGATCTTATTCGCATTCGCGACTGATGCATTGGGTGCAAGAGACCTGCGTTTCGTTTTCCACATAGAGCAAACGGTTCAATGTGTGCGCCTGATAGCGGACGCGATATCGTAAATACCACATCGAAATTTGCCATGCGAAGCGATTTTCAGCGCCGCCAGCATGCGCGTGGAATAAAACGCATAATCAATAAATATGGCATAATAAAAAAATTATGCGTGCTTTACATCCATATTTATAGCGGGTAATGTGAGCCATATGAATGAGACTCGTCCCCGCGCGATGGAAAGACAAGCGAATGAGTATTCGATTTGACGACCGCGTTGTCATTGTTACCGGTGGTGGTAATGGACTCGGGCGCGCGCACTGTTTTGCCTATGCAAAGGCGGGCGCGAAGGTCGTGGTCAACGATCTGGGCGGGGGCCCTGACGGATCGGGCGCATCACTCGCCGCGTCGGAGGCGGTCGTCAAAGAGATTCAGCAAGCGGGCGGGCAAGCAATTGCGAGCGGCGCGAGCGTCACCGATCGCGAACAAGTAGATACAATGGTCCAGGACGCGCTGTCTAAGTGGGGCCGGGTCGATGTCCTGGTCAATAATGCGGGAATCCTGCGCGACAAGTCTTTTGCTAAAATGGAGATGGCGGACTTTGAACGGGTGCTTGATGTGCACCTCACAGGCTCAGCCAATTGCGCCAAGGCTGTTTGGTCCGTCATGACGGAGCAAAGATATGGCCGGATCGTGATGACGTCCTCTTCGAGCGGAATTTTCGGCAATTTCGGCCAAGCCAACTATGCCGCCGCCAAGATGGGGGTCATTGGCCTCATGAACACGCTAAATCTCGAAGGCCGCAAGTATGATATCCGCGTGAATGCGCTCGCGCCATTTGCGGGAACCCGCTTGCTCGGCGATTTGATGCCGCAAGACATCACAAGGCTTGCAGATCCGGCGCTGGTGAGCCCGGCGGTTTTATTCCTGACGGGCGAAAATGCCCCGAGTCGCACAATTATGGGAGCCGGCGCAGGCGCCTTTACAGCGGTGCATATCTACGAGACGCAAGGTAAGTTCTTGGGCCTTGAAAGCGTCACGGCAGATGATGTCGCGGCCCATTGGGATGCGATTTCCTCACCCGAGAATGAACGCCTTAGCCCGGATGCATCGCATCAATCGAAGCAATTTCTAGACCTCGTGAAAGCCGGCGTTTGAACGAGTCGCGCAAAGCAATAAGGGAAGACCAAAATGACGAATAAAGCCGTGATTGGCGGCGTTGGGATGATCAAGTTCGCCAAGCCCGGACAGAGCGAAGGCTATGAGGTCATGTCAGAGCAGGCGGTCCGTCTGGCACTCGCCGATGCGGGCCTCGCACCGGATGACATCCAGCAGGCTTATGCCAGCTATTGCTATGGCGATAGCGCTTTTGGCCAGGCAGGTTTTTATCGCGTGAAGCGGACCGGTATACCCGTGTTTAACGTCAACAATAATTGTGCGTCCGGATCGAATGCTATCTTCTTGGCCCGCCAGGCAGTGGAATCGGGCCAAGTCGATTGTGCACTGGCATTCGGATTTGAGCAGATGGTCCCGGGTGCTTTGAAAGGCCATTGGGTCGATCGATACTCGCCTGCTATTCCGGTGTTCGAGCGCTTGGCTGAGCTCAACCCCAATCTTAGTGAAACCTCGCCACCAGCCCCGGCCATGTTTGGCTCGGCAGGGTCTGAATACATCAAGGCATATGGCGCTGATCCGACCCTCTTTGCCGAGGTGGCCGTGAAGACGCGCAACCATGCGGCAAAGAATCCATATGCGCTCTTCACGGATCCAATCACGGTTGAGGAGGTGATGAACTCTAAAATGATCATTGCCCCTGATCTGACCCGTTTCATGTGCTGCCCGCCGACCTGCGGCGCTGCGGCGGCTTTGATCATGACGGAAAAGTTTGCTCGCGAGAAAGGCATCTGCCGCCTCGTTCGGATTGCCGGACAGGGCATGGCCTCAGATGGCGAAGCACAGCTGACCAATGCCCGGAACATTGTCGGCATGGACATGACCAAGCGCGCATCGCAGCGTGCCTATGAACAGGCCGGTTTAGGGCCGGAAGACGCGCAATTGGTCGAGCTGCATGATTGTTTCACGCCGAACGAAGTCGTGACGTATGAAGGCCTGGGATTGTGCGAGGATGGTGAAGCGACCCGGTTCGTTGCCGACGGGGACAATACCTATGGCGGCAAGTTCGTCGTGAACCCGTCAGGCGGCCTAATGTCAAAGGGGCATCCGATCGGCGCCACCGGGCTCGCACAGTGCACAGAACTGGTTTGGCATCTGCGCGGCGACGCAGAGGCGCGCCAAGTCGATGGCGCAAAAGTCGCCCTGCAGCACAATATCGGCATCCCTGGATCTTGCGTCGTGACCTTGTACGAGGCGGCATGAACGATTGAGAAGAGGAGGGCCGCATGGATCACGCACACAGCACCATGATTATTTATCCCGTCACGACCGCGCTCGCGATTGTTCTTTGGATTGAGGTGATCGTCTATCTCGGAACGGCTTTGTACAAGACTTATGACGAATTCGTTCGATCAACGCCGAACTGGACCTACCAAGATGGTCGCCTCAACACGTATATCTGGTACAATGAAGAGAAAGGTTACAAAGCCCACACGGTGCTCGCGGCGATGCTCGGGATTGTGGCGCTGAACGGCGTGCTGGAGGGCGAAGTCACACGATTTGAGATCGAATACATATTCCTCAGTTTGGCCTTCCTGTCCTGGATGGTTTTCACCATTGTCCCCCCCAACAGAGTCTTGATGATCAAAACGATGCCAATCGTTCCTGAATTCTACCTTCAAGCGGCGATGTTCATCCTCTTCTATGATTGGATCCGCCCGGAGGTGCTCGCATTGTGCATTGCGATCAATTTAGCGGGGATCGCGATTTTGCTCCGACGTGCGTCCAAGGTCGATGAGGCGGAATACACGATAGAGCGGTTTCGCGCTGATCGCGACGCGTCGAAATCAAAGATCAAGCTGAGACCGTTCGATCCGGCGGCGCATTCTGATCATCCAATATCTCGGTCTGCTCCGTCTGAGTAAGCTGAAACTTGAGAGAAAAATGTCCTCTAAACAGAAACCTGAGACTGGTCTCTTCTCGAATTCAATGGCTTACGCGAAGCTCGGCAGCGGCGCGCGCGTGCTCCTGATGATCCCCGGAGGGCCAGGCAACACAATGCCAACCGGCTGGGCGTTGAACATGACGATTTCTACGGTCCGCCCATTGCTCGAGGATGGTTTCACGATCTATTTGGTCACACGCAAAAGAAATATGCCCGAAGGGTATTCTGTGGCGGACATGGCGGCGGATTATGCTGAGCTCATCCGCTCAGAGTTCGGCGGCAAAGTCGATCTGATCATTGGCTCATCCTATGGGGGAATGATCGCGCAATTCATTGCCGCCAATCACCCAGAGTGCTTTTCCAATATTGTGATCCAGGTCGCGGCCTGCCGGGTTGAGAATGCTGAGCGGGACTATGCGTTTGCCAAAGCCCTGCATGAAGGAAGAACGCGGGCAGGGTTTGCGATTATGATGCAGAGCCTGTTCCCGAAACCACCTATGCGATGGTTCGCGGGCATTGGTGCGTGGTTATCTGCCAGACAATTTGACTCCACCGCGCACGATTACGCACGCCACGATGTTTTGGTTGAAGCGGAAGCGGAACTCGCATTCGATGCACGTCCCATTTTGCCTAAGATCAAGGGTCCCGTATTGCTCGTAAATGGAGACCAAGACGCGTATTTCCCGATGAAGTGGGTTGCAGAAACGGCCCACCTCATTGCCGATTGTACGTCCATCATTTATCCCGGCAAAAACCATATGAGCGCCGCTATGGACAAAAGGTTTTTGGGGGATGTTAGAACGTTCATCGCCCGGTGAGATGCTGTCACTTTAACCGGACCCGTTTCCAGCAGCATTTGGGTCGGAGCTGTCATCGAGCCACAAGCTGGCGCTCTTCAAAGAGAGCGGCGGTGATCATCGATTTAAATCTTCAGAGCAATGCGGTTCCGCCTGGCACGCGCGATCTTTCCGATGCTTCGATGCCGCTTTCTTGAGGCTGTCAATTCCAAGTGTCTCTACTCATGCGATACTCCACCAAAATTTTTACGAACTGAGCGAGTAAAACGATGCTGAGAAACTCGTCAAAATAGCACTTTCTTGATTGGCTCTTCGCTTTGGTTGTATTGGGGCTATGCTGGAGGAAAAGTCGGTCTTTCATCGCGTTGATTCAGCGACGGGTCGGTCCGACCTGGAAAACGGTCCGGAGCTGTGGGCGATTTCGTATCATAGCCGACCGACAGAGGCGTTGACGGAATCAGACCTCGATCAGCTCCTATTGCAGGCGCAGCTCAACAATCGACGCGATGAGATATCCGGCTTGCTTGTCGTCGGTGACAATGACTTTGTGCAATGGCTGGAAGGTGCCAAACCGGCTGTGCAAAACTTGATGGCCCGCATTTCCAGTGACCGCCGACACGCGGACGTGACTCTGCTGGAAGCAGGCCCGATCAAGCGAAGGCTTTTTGGCGATTGGTCGATGTTGTTTGTGGATGAAATGCGACACGCGGACGTGCAGCTTTCGCCGATGCTCGCCCGGCCGTCTAATCTCATCTGGGACTTAAAACATGGCGGCGACGTCGACGCGGTGTTCTCAAATCTTGCCGACTCCTCTTATGACGCGGATGCCGTGATTGAGCCTGTCCTCGGCGAGGTCGATGAGAACAAAATCGCGCGCGACCTGGAGCGCGGAGATGCGATCAACCGACTTGTCCGAGCGCATATCGTTCCGACCTTGTGCAACAAAGTCATTCGCTCCAATCGCGTCGATGCGCCACTTTTAGCAACCGCACTGGCCAAAGCTGCGCTCAGACGAGATGCGCAAACCACTCGCTCAATTCTTTCTCGCGACGTACCGGATGGCGTTGGAACGCTCGCCGGGCAAGTTTCGTTGATTGAAAAGACGGAGCGCCTCTTGGGCAATATGTGGCAAGTCGATGAATGCACAGAAACAGATATTTTGCTGGCTTTGGTCGAGCTCATCAGGGGGCTGCGAGCCCTACCGACGCGGGGGCATGCTATGGACGCGGCGCCCGCGCCGACCCCGTCGGTGCTGGTGATTAGCCAGCCAGGAGAGCTGCACCTGCTCCCGGCTTTACTGGACGCGGAAGTTCTAACCCAACACGGCTGGACGACGACTTTGGAGTTCCCACAGGACGACGATGCTTTAAACGGGCTCGTCGAGCAAAGCTGGTTTGATGCCGTCGATATCTCGCTGAGTGACGTTTTTCGCCGCAAGGGTGACCTGCAACATCTCGCTGAGACCGTGGCGGCGATCCGCGCGCATTCCCGCAATCGGAAAATCGCTATTACTGTCGGCGGCCGCGCATTCCGCGGCGATGTCGGGAAGCTTATGGACACCGGGGCGGATCGACTGGTCTTAACCGCAAATGATGTCGAATGGGCGATTTCCGACGCCCTGCGCGCACGCCGTTATTGAACGCTCACGACGGTGGCGCGCGGGGTTTGCCCTTTTAAGATAGAAGGATCAATCCGTGTTGCGTAGTGTTGGCGCAATGCCATCCGATCGATCTTTAAATGTCTTGGAATTGCGCGCATTTCTTGCGGCCGAACCGCATGTTGAAGCCGCGGTTTTGGTCACGATGCTTTCGGACAATCCTGCAGAGATGCGCGCCCAGCTCACTCCGAACGAAGTTAAACGTGTCGATCGTTTGAAGTGCCCGCTTGACCAACTCACCCTGCTTAAAAGCTTAGCCGCGCGGCGCCTTTGGCTTGCTGAATATCTCGGCCTCCCACCCGACGCTATAGGTCTCAAATATAGTGGCGCGGGGGCGCCGTTATTGTGCGGACGGGCGCCCGGTGAGGCTTCGTTTTCGCGCAGCAATGGGTGGTGCGCCATCGCGCTCGCTAAGGGCAAACGGGTGGGCGTCGATGTCGAGACCGACCGAGCGTTAAACTGGTCCAGTATGCTTGATTACATTTCTATGCCGGAAGAAGCAGACTGGGTTCGTCAAGCTGTGCGAAAGGAAGGCTCTTTGGCCGCGTTCTTTCGTGTGTGGTGCAGCAAAGAAGCCGTGCTGAAAGTTATGGGGCGTGGGTTCAGAGCGGGACCAAAAACGCTTTTGCTGCCGCGTAATCTCATCGAAAGTGGCCAATCGGCAGAAGTCGCCTTACCCATCGGTGCGGCAAAAGTCTCAGTGACCAGAATTGAGGAGATGACCGTCGCCTTAGCGATCGCTGCCGATTAAGCAAGATCCCGCAATCGCACGCTCATTGTCTGCACTTCATAAACCCGCAAAGCGTCTGACCAAAGACTGCCGCGCGCTTCAATCAGGTAGCCATCTGCTTCCGTTTCTATACGGATTAATTCAACAAGTGTCGTGACCGATTTTGTTTCCGGGAGAACCTGTCCGCGATAAGTCCACGCGATGGGCGATGCTTCCGCTAAGGTTTCTAAGTGCGGGGTTTTCATATTGTCAGCCAGTCCTTTGAGAAAGACAGCGCGTCCTAAAAGTTGGCACAGGGCGTCGAGGCCCAACGAACCTGGCTGTACGGGATCTTGGAAGAAATGCGCTTTGAAGTACCAAGCATATGGATCAACGCTTTGGCGCCCACGGATCAAACCAAGCCCGGCATTGCCGCCCTCTGGGTCAAAATAGTCAACCGTGTCGATCATCTTCAGACGGCCCCGCGCCAGTTGCTGGGTCGCGACAACATCATCCACGTCTTGAATCGGAAACTTGAACGCTGCGTCAAAGACTTCAGAAGACGGCAATCCCGCTTGGCGATCCAGTGCCGCTGCAGGAAAGAAGCCGAACTGCGTTGATAAGTCGAAAACCGCTTGATCTGCCTCGCCAGAAACTTGGACGTTGAATGTCACAATCGTCAGCGGTCCGACACGAGAAAACGCGGTGAGTGTTGAAGAAACGGTCAGTCTCCGAGCATCTCGCTGAACTTCCTTATGCAAGGTCCCATGGCCTTGAAGATTGCGAAACCGCAAATCGCCCGAAAGCGCAAAGCCACAATGACTTGCGAGCCAGCCGCAAGGCTGGAGCGCAATTTCGGAAAGCACCGCAAATGGCATTGCGTCATTCGCATTATCCTCGAAGAACCAATCCTCTCCCACGACATCATATTCGGCGGTGACCGATGCGCCTTTGATGGCGTGTCCCGCCCGCGTTGTGACATTCGTAATACGAGAGATCATATGATAGGGCGGCTGCGGCAAACGCGGTACACTGCCTTGTGTGTTAAATGGCGCATACATCGCTCCGAAAGCCGCAGAGGGCGGACCGTTTGCACAATCGAGCAATGCTGCGTGATCGCCTCGGCTCTCATCCGACGGGCCAAGCCAAAGCGGCGGCTCCGAGCGTCGCGGCGCAGGCCAATCCCGGCGCAAGCGGAGCGCGAAGCGTGGACAGTAAAAGACCTTTTTCCCATCACTACGTGCCAGCAGACTGGCATAAATCTCTGGCGTATCGCCATCTACGATCTCATCAATAAACACCTCATAAGTAACCTCATGATCCGTATCCGGAATAACTTGTCCGCGGCAGACGAATTTCGCCGTGTGACCCGGCATGGGTTCAAACACAAAGCCATCTCGATCCTTAGTCAGCCCGATCGCCACAGCATAGAACTCTAACGCTTGAACCGCCGCCTCGGCCATTAAGGTCCCCGGCATACAGGGATCATTGTGAAAATGCCCCTCATAGAACCAGGCGTCGCGTGAAACGTGCGCTTTGGCTTTCAAATAGCCCCGTCGCCAAGGGCCGCCTATTGGATCAAAATCCACCACTTCGTCAAAGAAACGCAAACGTCCGTCAGGGAGATTGGCAGGACGCGATTGCGTTGCCAGACGTTCGAATCCCGCTCCGAAGCACGCAAACCCATCTCCTCGTCGCCAAGCCGCCAGATCAGCGGCGCTGAAGCTGCGGCGAAGGCTTGCGCCGTTCGGAGAAAACAAGGCCGGTTGCGCTGTGGGCGGCGCATCTTTGGTCGGATCCCAAATGACACCTTTTCCCGATGCCAGCTCATCATCGGTGAAGAAACCCGCCTGTCCATTGCGCACGGAGAAAACGCGTCGCTCGCTGACGCGACAATCATATTGGAAGAAGAACATGCGTACCCCGGCAAGGGTCGCATGACCCGTAATTTCAATCTGAAACTTTAACCGCGCTCCGGGCGCCGGTAAGCCGCCCTCATGAAAAACAATCTCACATCCCAAAAGACGATAGACGCGTTCGCTCTGATTCTTGAGATCCGCCCCCATCCATCCAATCAATGTCAGATCCGCTTGGCCGCATTCGATGAGCGGTCCAGGTCGGACTTTGCCATTGTGCACATACCACGCATCCGTATCGAGATCGGTCTCTGTCCAGATCACACCGGTGCTCTCGATCGCGGCTTTGGCGCAAATTCCCGCGACGCGATCAACCAATAGAAGAGGCGGTGCAGGCAATCGGACTTGGCGGTCAAACTTGTCTTGCTCGACAAAATCGGGGCCGAACAAACCCGACATTTTCCCGCGTGTTGAGGCTTCCAAGGCCGGCCTGTCCCAAACCGGACCCGTTGGCCATCTTCGTTTCAGGGGTTGGTTCCCGGATACAACCTTTCGCGGTTGCGAGCCATCATGCGCGGGTGGAGCAGGTAAGCTTGTCTGTCGCCGGGCAAGGGTCGTTTTGGGTTTGCATATCTGCACGCTCTGGGCTGGCCGCGGCGCTGCAGCTGGAAATTCCGCTGGTCGAGGCGCGTCGGGCAGCTGTGGCGTCGGATAGGGGACGGGTCGCGTGACCGGAAAGGAGGGGCGCGGTCCGCGTACAAGCTGACGCGCGGCGCGCAAGGTGCGGTCGATATAGCGTATGTTTATGGAGCGGCCGTCTGCATACAAAGCCGCGGCGAGTTCGGCGATTTGGCCAAGATCTGAACGATCTATTCGGTCGGTCGCAATCGCCATGTGGGGTTTATCGTTCAAGGTCGCATTCACGCTTTGTGTCAGCGTATCGCGCGGGCCAAGCTCCACAAAAGTTCGTACGCCATCGGCCCAAGCTTGTTGAATGGTTTTGGGAAACTCGACGGTGCTCAGCGCTTGTTGTGTGAGCATCTCCGCAATCCGTTCAGAGGTTGGCTCATAAGCGCCATTGATGGCATTGGCATAGACCCGAATATCTGGGTTTGGATGCGTTTTACGCGTGTGAAGGCGCCGCCATGTATCTGCAAAGGGACGCATGGCCTCGGCATGTACAATCAAGTGTTGGCTCATCTTAGCCGTGACGGCATTTTGTCCGAGCGCGGCGCAAAACGCACGGCAGATCTCTGCAGGACCCCCAATCATACAGTCCATAGACGTATAGATGATTGTGATCTCAATGCCCGGGAAGTCGGCGAGTCGTTCCCGAACCTCATCAATTGGGGCTTGGATCCGCCAATTGGTCCAATCTGAAGGGACATTTGGACCCCAAGATGACTGGGCCGTTTCGAACGCACCGCCCAAATGACGCTCATACATGGCGGCATCTGATATCTCGTTGAGTAAGGCGCCAGGATCTTTCCATAGGCCAAAGGCAAACAAAGCACTGCTTTCGCCGAGCGAAAGCCCAAGCGCCGCATTGGGCTTCAAGCCGAGCTTCTCTAAAAGCAATATCGCATGTGCCTGGCTGATGAGTGTTCCAGTGCACAATTGTTCAAACTCGGTGAGGCTCGACTTAGCGAGCAGTTTCGCAATTTCACGAGCCTTTTCAGTCTCTCCGAGACGTTTGGCGACGTCCGGAAAGGCGGCCAGAAACCCGCGTCCCATTCTTGGATAAACGGCTGCGGACCCGGTAAACATAACGGCGAGCTCGCCCTGCGCAGCGCCTTCGCCAAAATAAACGCCTTCGCCCTGTGGGGGCCGGTCGTCCAATAGAGCTGTCGCAGCCGTTTCAAGTCGGTGAGCATGGATGGTGTCGTTCGGGCTCGAAATGGCTAGCCGGAAGCGGCCACTGCCACCGCTGGAAGCTTCCGCAACGCGCTTGGCAAGCGCTTGTTTGGTCTTTGCAGCTGCCCAAAACAGGTGCGGCGGTGGACGCATGGTGTCTGGGGAAGACGGCGCGCGTTTCGGCTGGATATTGATTTTGGCGGGCATATTGAACGCCGTTCCAGGCGTCCCGACCAATACCTTCGATGCCTGATCCGTGAGGGCCGGATGCGCCCCTGTTTCGGCGACATGAAGACCCTTCGCTCCTGCAAGGCTACGCAAACCCATCTCGAAAATGCTTCTTGCGGCAGGCGCATGACCATAGACCCGATCAAGAATCGCCAGAGGCGGCACGTCCGGGGATTGCCACTTCAGTCCAGCTACCTTCGCGATAACGTGATCGTTTCGAGTGTCGGCGGCGCGTTTGAGAATGAGCGCCGCAGCCTGATCACCAACCTTGTCAAACGCTTCCATCATCGACAAAGCGTGCGCACGGACAGGTTCGGATGAAAAATCGGCGGCCGCGACGATGGCCGCATCCAAGGTCCCAGCTTGTAGGGCACCGATCGCAGCATCAAGCGCGGCAAAACCGGACGCGGCGCCCGCAGATACCGCAAAACCCTGTCCGCGAAAGTCGCGGCTATTGGTGACCCGATTGGCCATCATGTTCGCCATCGCGCCCAAAACAGCTGGCGCTTCAAGCGATGGCGCGACCCGATCTAAGATCTCGGGATCGTCCGCGCTGGCGCCGAACCGGCTCGTGAGGCGTTCCCGCAATAACCAACGCGCAGAGTCAGATGCGCACTCCATCGCAACAAATATGCCGGTGCGGTCGCTGGGGAGGTCACCAACCTGCTCGAGTGCTTCATCGACAACGTCCATTATTGCGAGCTGTTGAGGTTCAGCTTGCATGAGATCATTTGGAGGGATGCGCATCTGTTTGGAATCTGCGCCAATCTCGCGTGTCGGCATTGATGGCTTGATCGGTGAATTGGTCAATCGGCGCAGCACGGCCTCGCCGCCGCGGTCCGTTCCCGCGCGCAGGCCAACCCCGCACAAACAGATCTCGGGCGGGCGTCTGGTCTTGTCAGTCTCTCTCGGAACCAGATCATGACCTTCAAATTGCTCCAGGATCAGATGAGCGTTATTGCCGCCGAAGCCGAAATTGCTGATGGCGGCGCGGCGCGGGGCCGAACCGCGCTTCCACGGCGCCGGTTGCCGAAGCACCTCAAACGGCGCCATGCGCGCTTCATCAATCAAAGTACCATCAATCGGGGTCGGTGGCAGAGTCTCTGTCGCCATAGCTTTCGTGATCTTGAGCAGACTTGCGAGCCCCGCCGCCGTGATGAGGTGACCCATATTGCCCTTTAGAGACCCAATCTTGATCGCCTCTGCCGTCTGAAACACCTGCGCTGAAGCTCTCATTTCCGTAGCGTCCCCAATCGCCGTACCGGTTGCATGGCATTCGAGGTAGTCGATGCTGGCGGGCGACAGATTTGCCATCGCATAAGCTTTGGTCATCGCCTCGATTTGGCCGTCGACAGACGGCGCGAGGTAGCCTTTGCGGCAACCGTCATTCGTCAGGCCAATGCCGCGAATAATGCCGTGAACTTGATTTTCTAACGTGACGTCGCTCAGGCGTTTTAAGACTACCGCTACAGCACCCTCGGATGGGACCAATCCATCAGCCCCCGCAACGAACGGCCGTGATCGGCCAGTTGGGCTTAACGCATGCAACGCATCAAACCCAATGTGAAGAATAAGATTATCAGCTGCGCTCACACCCACCACGAGTGCACAATCGATCTGACGCGACTGCAAGCGCCGACACGCAATTTCGAGCGCGTAGAGCGACGAAGCGCAAGCCGCGTCGAGCGCGTAGGCTGGGCCGCTTAATTTGAGCTCCCGCGCGATTAAATGCGGGGGCAGAGATGCATTTAAAACACTTTGCGGGGCGCGTGAGGACTTACCGTTTTCCCAGATGTCAGCCGCATAGGCGGCATGGGCCCGGCTCGGATAAGCGAGATTGGCGCAATATATTCCGGCGCGCCCTGGTTCAATGGTCGGCTGCCTCGCCGCATTCCAAGCTTGCGTCGACGCCTCCAGCGACCATCGGCACACGGGATCTAGATCATCTTGGCTGGGTCTGCCGTCCTCGATCAATGCGGATACGAACGTTCGGCCTGCGCGCGCGACCTCACTTAAACCAAGCGCCTTCGCTGAAACATCTTTGTAAAGAATCGAATTCGCGCAAACGTGCTCCCAGAGGGCTTCTGGAGTGCTAGCTTGCGGTAGGACGCAGCCTTGTCCAATGATCGCGATGGGTTCAAACTTTGGGTCACCCATCATGATTGCCAGCGATCACCAACCAATAGGGTCACAGCCTCGCGGTCGCCATAAAGTAAATAGCGCGCGAAAACTTCTGCGCCGTCCCGAAGACTGATGAGCGGTATACCGCGGTCTTGAAAATGTGTAGCCAGCGTCTCATCGACCATGCCACCCGCCCACGGTCCCCAACAAAAGCTTTTGATCGCTAGTTGCGCTTGCGTGTCGTGCAAATGCTGCGCAACTGCGTTCAGCCAGGCATTCGCCATGGCATAGTCGCACTGACCGGGATTGCCAAACACGGCAGCCGCCGACGAAAACAAACCGCAATACTGCAGCGCGGCGAGGTCCAACGCACCCAGAAGATGCAGTAAACCGTCGACTTTTGGAGCAAAGACATGCGCCATATCGGCTTTGGTTTTTTGGCTCGCGAGCCGGTCGGCCAGCACGCCGGCGCCATGTACGAGCCCCGTGATCGGTCCGTACACGCTCACCAAGTGCTTTACTTGCGCTCCCACCTGTTGGCCATTGGCAAGGTCGAGTTGAACATATTGAGCGCTGATGCCTTCGTCAGCGAGCGCATCAAGCGTGCTGCGGATTTCCTGACTGGCCAAAACCCCCCGCGCCAATTTATCAATTTCGGCTGGACGAGGACGCTCGCCATTCGATTTGGCGCGCTCAATCAGTGCGCCGCGCAGGGATTTTAAGTCGTCATCGACGGGAAGTCTCTCTGGCCAGGCCGCGAGTTCTGAACGCCCTGCCAAAATCATCGTTCCGTGCTTGATCTGACGTGCAAGTTCAATTGCGCAGGCCGCGGTGACGCCTCGTCCTCCGCCGGTAACGAGCCAGGATCCGCCCGCGGTGGGCGAACGTCCGACCGGTAAAGGAAGCGAAGTGTTCGATAGGGTCTCGGCTGTCAGCCTCTGCCCGACTAAAGTCGCATCTTGCATATTCGCTAGAGCCGCCCCAGCGATGTCACCGGGGGAACTCTGAACAGAAACATCGATCGTTGAAATGTCTGCATCGGGCCATTCTTGGCGCAAGGTGCGGGACAATCCCTTTAAACCGGATAGCTTTGATGGGTCGGTTTCATCGTGGCGCCCCAGCAATATTATGGGTACATTTCTCGATCTCAGAGTTCGACATTGCTCGAATGCCATCCAATGCCGCTCCAACACAGAGACATCCGCAGTGAGTCCTTCCGTAAGGACAATCAGATCTACGTCTTCATATTCAATATGGGTCGCCTTTCTCGCGGCCAGTCCCTCGGCCCCGAACGCAGCGCTTAAGGCCTCGGCCAGTTTTGGGTTTGCAGTGGATATCGCAACGCTGGCGGCCGCTCTGCGTTTTAAAGCGCGGGAAAGCGGCGCAGACGCAAATTGCCGAACGAGCGTGCGGTTGGTTGCACCAGATACAGATCTTTCTTGGGGACGAAACGGGTGAGGCGTTGTCGTCTCGCCCCTTAGACGAAAAAATCCGCGATGGCCCTTATGCTTCTTAACTCACTGAGCGCCTCAGGATCGACCTCGGGCAAGTCGGGAAACCGTTCTTGCAATGAGGACAGGATCTCGACTTGCTTAATCGAGTCGACGCCAAGTTCGCCTTCGAGGTCCATATCCGGCTCAAGCATGTCGACGGGGTATCCCGTCTTTTCAGCGATCAGTTCCTGGACCACTTCCAAGCTCACACCCGCGTTTGCGGTCCCGTTCGAACGCGGCGCTTCGGGAACGGGAGATGTCTCGGGAGGGGAGGGTTGCGGAGCAGAATTGGCGTTGGTGTGTCCGCTGATCAGCTCAGCGATGGCGCTAATTGTGCGCAACTCGACCAAGCGTTCGGGATCAATCTCAGGAAGGTCTGGGACCCGTTCGCGGAGGGTTGAGAGAATTTCGACTTGCTTAATTGAGTCAACACCGAGTTCCCCTTCAAGATCCAGTTCCGCCTCAAGCATATCCTCAGGATAACCCGTTTTTTCCGAAATGATCGACTTTACCAGTGCCTCTGCTCCACCGTTTAAGTGCGCCGTTGGCGTCGCGGCGCTCGGTGGAGTTTCTGCGTAGGCTGGAGGTCGGGTCGTTTGTGCGTTTGGTGATGGAATAGCAGCTGAAGGCGGGGCGGGCATCGCAGGGGCTTGCGGTAGATTTACGATCTCGGTTGACGGTGAAACACCCGTGATTTGCGACATCGCCGCAAAATAGGATTGGTGAGCTGACGTCAAAGCACGGATAAAGCTTGCATGGCTTTCAGTGAGTGCGGCGGCTATCTGATCTTGATGGGTCAAAGAGCGCAGATTGGCGCTCGCTGAGGGCAGGGACTCATTTGATGACGTCATAGGGGTTCCTGTGCTTTTCTTGCCTGTCTCGGCGGTTTGTCTGTTTGCTGCGGCCATGTTCGAGGGGGTGCGCCCAGCCGCGCCTTGTTTGGGAGGATAGGGTTTGTTGTGATTGGCGCCGGATATCATAACGGCGTGTTTTGCCGGGGTGGCTTTGATCGGCTCTGGAGGCGTTTCAGCAAACAGTTCTGCCAAGTCGAGCGCGTGCCCAGATACGCAAAGCGCGCCGATGGCACTTAAGAAGTGAACGGCGGAATTGGTGGATTTGTGATCCAGCGAAACAGCTTGGTGTGATCGCTCGCCCAGAATATGTCCGACGAGAGTCGTCAAGACACTGCCCGGGCCGACTTCGACGAACGTGCGGGCACCATCTTGGTACATCGCCTCAACGATTTCCCTAAATCTGACCGGGTGAGCCAGCTGCGTCGCGATTTCGTTTGCAAGTTTTGCCACCGGCACACTGTAAGGCTCGGCGGTCCGGTTCGCATATGTCGTCACTTTGGGCGACTTAAACCTCACTTTCGACAATGCTGTCTCGAATGGAGTGACGGCGCTCGAAACAATGGACGAATGGAACGCCGTTGCGACGGGCAAGAGCCGAGCCTTCAGTTCGTTCTGCTCGCAAAGCGCGCGGGCTGCAGCGATGTCCTCGGCTGGGCCAGACAGAACGACCTGGTTGGGCGCATTGTCGTTCGCGAGAACGACACGCGCATTCAATTTCGCGAGAAGAGCTTTCATCGATGGCGCATCTATCTGAACGGCCAGCATTTGGCCTTCGGTCTGGGCTGCGGCCGTTGCCATGGTCTGCCCGCGCACCGCCGCAACCTTTAGAGCGGTCTTTGCATCCATCACGCCAGCATAGTGAAGCGCGAGGATCTCTCCGAAGCTATGGCCCGCAACCATGTCGGCTTTTAGATTTAAAGCATCCAGTAGCGCCAGTTGCGACTGGGCCGTCGCTGCGATGCATGGCTGGGCGTTCTGCATTTCGGTCAAGCGAGCCGCGTTTTCAACCTCGTGTGTTTGTTCAAAGGGCGCCGGAGGAAAACTTAGACGGTCAAGTTTAAGGTGTCGAACGCTTGCCTGCCCAGCGGCCAAATCCCAGACCTGATGGGCTTTTGGGAACGCCATTGCGAGATCGGCGCCCATGTTCACATACTGACTGCCTTGGCCAGAAAAGAGGAACGCAACCTTTCCAAGCATCGGCGCCGCGGTACTTGCCGAGCATCCCGCCTTCAGAAGGGGCTTGCCCGATTCGAGGTGATCGAGGATCGCTTTGGCTTTGGCTTTGAAGTCGTCAGGTGACGCGGCGGTGATCGAGATCCGAACGGGCGCGCGAAAGTCGAAGGCTTCGTGCGACCGCGTCGCGAGTGCGGGCATGGCCTGTTCCGTCAATTGTAACTCAATCGTCTGTAGCGCGGCAGATAGATCATCCAGACCGTCGGTAGAAAGCAAAAACAGCTCGCTCGGATTGGCCCGGTATATCAGCGCGCGGTTCGGTCCCGTATATTCCTCTAAAGTCACATGGAAGTTGCTTCCTCCAAACCCAAACGAGCTGACCGACGCACGGCGAAGTTTACCAGGCGCTGAAACCCAAGGCCTCGCTTCTGTGTTTAAGTAAAAGGTTCCGCCATCTTCAATCGCCTCGGCGGGGTCTTCGACTTTGATGGTTGGCGGCAAGACTTTGCGGCTCAAGGCTTGCACGACTTTGATAAGACCCGCAGCGCCTGCGGCAGCTTTGGTGTGCCCAATTTGGGATTTTACCGAGCCAAGCGCGCACCATGGCGACTCGGTTTTTGTCTTCGCAAAAATAGCGTGGAGGCCGTCGAGCTCAGCCTTGTCGCCGGCTTTTGTGCCCGTTCCATGACCTTCAACATACCCGACGGTCTCAGGCCCATATCCGGCCTGTTCGTAGGCCCGCGAGAGCGCAGACGCTTGGCCTCGAGGAAGAGGGCTGTAAATAGCGGTGCCTTTGCCATCGCTCGCACTGCCCAAGCCTCTGATTACCGCGTGGATCCGATTGCCGTCGCGCTCGGCATCCGAAAGGCGCCTCAGAGCCAGCATACCTAGCCCTTCACCTAACATCGTCCCATCGGCATCACTGGAATATGGACGGCAATCGCCTGTCGGCGATAATGCCGGTGTCTTGGAGAAGCACATATACATCAAGATGTCGTTCAGGGCATCGACACCGCCGGTCAGGACCATGTCGCTATCGCCCGCCCGCAGCTCGTGCAGAGCGATTTGCAACGCCGACAGGCTCGACGCGCAAGCGGCATCGGTGACGTAATTACAGCCGCCGAGGCCAAACCGGTTCGCTATTCGACCCGCCACAACATTGCCGAGCAAACCGGGAAAGGTTGCTTCTTGCCAGGGTGCATATTGCCGGTCGATACGCTTCGATGCTGCTTGAACATCGTGTTCAGAAAGACCGGCTTGCCGCATCGCTTCAAGCCAGACCGGCTTTTGCAAGCGACCCGCCATATGAGCCGTCAATTCTGTTGCTGATGCGACACCCAAAACGACGCTTGTGCGGTCCTTGTTAAGCTCGCCGCGGGCATCGCGTTCGATTTCATCGAGCACCATCTTCGCGCCGATCAATGCCAACATCTGCGCGCTGTCAGTGCCTTGCATCGCCGCGGGGGGTAGACCGAACATCATCGGATCGAAGGCAATCGGCGCGATGAACCCGCCTCTATTTCCATACGTCTTGTCAGGGGCGCTCGGATCCGGATCGAAATAGTCTTCTGCCAGCCAGTGCGAAGGCGGAACCGGGCCAAGCAGGTCGCGCCCTTCGAAAATATCCCGCCAAAATCCGGTCACGTCTCCGCGGCCCGGAAAAATAGCGCCCAGACCGATAATTGCGATAGGTTCTACGGTCGATTTCGGCATGTCGTCAGTCTCTGAATCAAGGGGGTCACGCGAACACTTGCGGCGTGTATTCGAACGCTTCTTCATCGACCTCCAGGCCGCATGCTCTCAACTGCGCCGCTCGGGTGATTTGCGCGGCCCCTTCGAGCAGGTTCCAGGCAATCTGACGCACGGTTCGATTTTCAAGCGGTTCCAGGACCGTTCCGGCGGCCCATTCATTGAACGCCCCTTGCGCTGGACCGCACCAAATTTGGTAGTCTGAACGCCGGGCGAGATCACCTTCGCGCGCCCATTGCGCCGCCATAAAAAGATATCGGCGCGCCACCAGTGCAAGCTGTTTATTGCCATCGCGCTCGGCGCGTTCCGCTTCGAGTGGATTCTCCTCTTGGATATAATCCCGCGTCTTCGCCCAAGCCTGATCGAAGGGTTCGCCCAAGACATTTTCCATCCAGGTTTGGTCTTGCGGCGACAAAGTCTGGAACGATTTGCCCGCTCTATAGAAGCTGTAGAGTTTCTGGCCGCGCATCGCGAAAAGCGTTCCGCGCTTCAACACCTGGACCTGGATGCCCTGCTCAAACATATCTGCAGCAGGGGCCATAGCGACATCCGCAGGCCCGGCCTGCGTCAATAACTGCCGCGCCGGATCAGAAAGCCCTGACTCGTTCGTGGCCTGATTGATGGACCCCGTGAGGACATAGGCGGCCCCCATATTGAACGCCGCGGCAGCAGAATGCGGCGTGGCGATGCCTCCCGCCAGACCAATGCGTACTTGATCCAACGGCCAATTTTGTGCGGCGCAGACACGCTTTCTGACCGCCCGAATAGACGCATAAAGAGGGCCTATCGATCGTCTATCGGTATGCCCCCCGCTGTCCGCTTCGGCTGTGATATCTTCAGCGACCGGAACAAGCTTTGCCAGAGCGGCTTGCTTCGCATTTATCTTACCGGCTGCCACGAGATCTTGAAGAAGCGTATCCGGCGCGGGCTTGATAAATTGCTCCGCAATCTCAGCGCGGGACACTTTCGCGAAGACGTGAGTTTGCCGAGCGATATCGCCATTCGGGCGCCTCGAAAGGCCCGAGGCGCTAAACCGTACAATATCTGGCGACAGCTTCATATAAGCCGAAGCCGAAAGTCGCCGCACTCGATGCGCGAAAAATAAGTCTACGACGCGTGCTTCATAATCGGGTTGTTGCGGTGTGTGGATGAGATTAGCGCCCCACGATACGTCTTCGGGGGAGAGACCTGCTTTGATCGTTCGAAATCCGACTTCGATTTCCTCCGGGCGCAATCCGGCGCTGCCAAAGAACCCCACACACCCTGCGTTTACAGCTGAAATCACCATGGCAGGTGTTGCAATGCCGCGGGCCATTTCCCCAACAACATAGTTAAACCGACTGCCATGCGTTATAGAGAAGGACTGATCGCCAAGCCACTCTGGAAACAGCGCCGGAACGGACTGACGCTCCGCCCCCAAAACCGCGGGTTCCATTGGATACGGCTGACGGAAATTTAGCGCGTCAATTTCACTTGGTGACAGCATGGAGTGGCGCCCGCGATAGGTGCGATTTCGACCTCACAGCGCCCTCTGGAAGTCAAGAAAAAGCAGATAATAAAACTTAAATTTATACGTATCTATATTTTAGAAATACATGCAATACAGAATAATAATAATTTTGAATAGCAAATGGTTTTCGGTTATCAGCGCTAATTAAAGTTGTATTTTCACTCTAACGTGACCCTTTCTCGAGCAGGTTTTGAGGTTCAGGGGGCTTTCCCAGCCAGAATCTGACGCCACTCAGGCAGTGAAGCATGGCGCGTTGGATAGCGTTTTGCCGAGCGATCATAAAGAACCGTCCCCACTGCCAAACGACGACTGCGGCTATACGTGCTCGGGATCGCCATAGACCGAAGTCGTACGACCCAAAAATTTGCTATCTTCCCGCCCGAGTACAAACAAAGCGCTCTCGGCACGCCCGTTCACCGTTAGGACACTCCAGTTATTCGCAAAATTGGCCCAAGGCACTCTGTGTGAAACAGCCTAACCGAAATTGAGCGAGTTTAAGGATCGACGATTCATGGCTGATCCGGCTTCACCCAGAGGCGCCCTTTCTTTCAAAGCCGCTGCCCTAATCGCGGGGTTTGGTCTTCTGTTGATGACGGTGTGCGCGCCGCCTGCGTTTTTCATCTTTTTGCCGCAGGGCGTTGTTCCTGATGATGCCGCAGCGACGCTCGACTTACTCCGCGGTGAAGGAGGGCGGCCATACTTGATCGGCGCGTTTTTGCTGTTTGCGACCTACTGCCTGGACCTTGTGGTCACATGGGGCTTGTTCTGGTTGTTTCGACCGACGCAAGCGGCACTCGCGCAGTTTGTGGCTTGGTCGCGTTTAATCTACACAGCGCTCGCCTTTGCCGGATTGATGTTCACGTTCCAAGCCTATGACCTCGCGGTTTCAGAGAATTTGGTGGCAGCAATCGGAATTGAGGCCTTGCAAGTAGAGGTTATGGTCAAGGCGGCGTCAGGAAGCTCAATGACCGGGTTAGCGCTTTTCTTTTTCGGCTTTCATTTACTGATCGTCAGCGCCGCCCTTTGGTGTGATACTCGAATGCCAACATGGTTGAGCCTTTTCGTCGGTTTGGCGGGCCTCTCCTATATTGCCCAACACGCGCTTGATTATCTATCCCCAGGCACACAGGTTGAATGGTTGTTTCTGCTCGCATTGGGAGAGCTGGTGTTTATGTTTTGGCTGCTAGTGACGGGGTTTCGGTCGGACGCAGACAGCATGACGCACGATCGCGCGTGTTAGCTTAAGGCTCGCTCAGAACGTCGCTGGAGGCGCCAGCTAAGCGGCCTAAAATCACGCCGCAATAAATGCATTCAGCTTTTCGCTCAGTCTTCGAATGCTGTGCCGAACAATGTGGTGTGCATGACTCTGTAGACATCGGTATTGTCCATGAGCGGTGTGATCAGCTCACGATTGAACCCGGCGCCACGCACAAGGATGCCGCCAGAGACATCACCGCCATCGGCGACAAAGCCAATCGCAAACGGCAGGGCGACACCGCGATGATCCGCTGGAGCCACGAAGAGCGCGGTTTCCGGTCCGTATTGTCCGTGCACAAAAGGGCTCTCTTCCTCAACTGATACGACTTGAAGACCGCCCGCATCGCTGTCGGCGGCGGTGATCAGCAATGTGTCGCTGCGCGCGTTTACAAAATCGAGCATAATCCCAAAGGCTTCATCCGCGCGGGCCAACGCTGCCAGCGCGCCCGCAGCATTCCGGTCATTGGGAAAATTGTCCGTCGCCTCTTCCTCGACCACTATGAAAAATCCGTCTGGATCCTGCGAGACGATCGCCAGAGCCGCCGCCGTCATCTCGGCAACCGTCGGGGCGTCGACGCTATAAGCGGGGAGGTCCTTCGCCAAATT
>JBCCXW010000026.1:0-31250 GCA_039191105.1 Pseudomonadota bacterium | reverse complement strand
GCACAAACGCCAGTAAAGCTGTCAATGCGCCCGGTGTAACCCCCTCAATCCGGGCGGCCTGACCTAGAGTTGCCGGCCTGACCTGTTCGAGCTTGCCCCGAACCTCATTCGACAACCCACCGATCGCGCCATAATCAAGATCGCTTGGCAGCAATAAGGTTTCCTCTCGGCGCAATACTGCAACATCCTCTTTTTGTCGCTCTATGTAGCCTGCATACGTGGCTTCAATTTCGACTTGATCGCGGATGCGAGGCGCAAGCGTGCGCGCGATCGGGAAGCCTTTTTCAATGATCGCCATATCGATGTCGGGATAAGCCAAATAATCCCACGCGCTCCGGCGTTGACCGTCCTGGTTCACCTTCCATCCGAGCGTTTGCGCTTCGGAGGGTGTCATCGTCGCCGACTGAAGCGCGGATCGGGCGCCTTGAATTGCCTGCTGTTTCACATGAAACACATCCCCACGCGCGGCGCCAACTAAGCCCAGTTCTGCACCTCGCGGCGTCAGTCTTTGGTCGGCATTGTCTGACCTGAGCGACAGGCGATACTCCGCGCGCGAAGTAAACATGCGATATGGCTCGGTCACGCCGCGTGTAATCAAGTCATCAATCATGACCCCAATATAGGCTTCCGCACGGTCGAACGATTCAACGGCCTGACCGCGAACGAGACGCACCGCATTCAGTCCAGCAACGAGCCCCTGGGCGCCTGCCTCTTCATAACCGGTCGTGCCATTGATTTGTCCCGCCAGAAACAGGCCTGACATTGCTTTCACCTGCAGACCGGCACCAAGCGCGCGTGGATCGACATAGTCATACTCAATCGCGTAGCCGTACTCGAGAATTTCCACGGCCTCGAGGCCAGGGATCTCGCGGACAAATTGATCTTGGATCTCACGCGGCAAAGATGTCGAAATTCCGTTCGGATAGACCGTCGAATCGTCGAGCCTTTCCGGTTCCAGAAAAATCTGATGACGCGTTTTCTCCGCGAAACGGTGAACCTTGTCTTCGATGGACGGGCAGTAACGCGGTCCGCGACCCGCAATCGCGCCGGAATAGACCGCCGATTGGGCAATATTCTCGGCGATAATCTCGTGCACGCGGGGCGTTGTATATGTGATGCCGCAAGTCACTTGCGGCACTTGGATTTCTTCTGTGAGATAGGAAAAAGGAATTGGCGCCGAATCCGCGGGTTGTTGTTCCAAGCGCTGCCAATCAATCGTGTCGCCATTCAACCGCGCTGGTGTTCCTGTTTTCAATCGACCCATCGGCAATTCTAGAGCATAGAGCCGATTCGCCAAACCGATGGCGGGCTTCTCACCCACGCGACCCGCTGGGATCCGCTCCGCCCCCCGATGGATCACGCCCTTCAGAAACGTGCCCGTCGTAACAATCACAGCATCCGATGTGTACGCCGTTCCCGACTCGCCAAGAACACCGGCAACTTTCCCGCCATCGGTCAGCACATCGTCAACACCGTCAGCGATCACCGTCAAATGGTCATGGTTGAGGATTTCGGCCTGCATCGCCTGGCGATACAATTTTCGATCTATCTGAGCCCGCGGCCCCCAAACGGCTGGACCCTTGGACCGATTTAGCATCCGAAACTGAATTCCTGCTTGATCTGCGACGCGGCCCATCAAGCCATCTAGCGCATCAATCTCTCGTACAAGATGACCTTTGCCCAATCCTCCAATCGCTGGATTGCACGACATTTCGCCAATGGTTTCGACTTTGTGGGTGATGAGCGCCGTGCGGGCGCCCATGCGTGCGGCTGCAGACGCCGCCTCGCACCCGGCATGACCGCCGCCAACCACAATCACATCGAAATCTGTCTGCATTTGCGTCTTTCTCGCGTGCTCTGGGAGGCTTCATATAATATGCGCGGATGGGAAAACAGACTATTTGCCGATGCAAAAGGAAGAAAATACAGCGCCGAGGACACTCTCGGAATCAATATGCCCGGTCAGGGTTCCAAGCGCACGAGCGGCAAGACGCACGTCTTCAGCCGCAAATTCAGCGCCACGCCCATTTTCAACCTGAGCCCGCGCCGCAGCTAGATGATGGAGCGCTTTTTCAATCCCTTGGCGGTGGCGGGCGCGTGTAATCATCGGCGCCGAAACGCGCTCTGTCTTTTCCGCGAGGCGGTCGGATATAAGCGTTTCGAGCTCTGCCACGCCCGCCCCCGTTTTCGCGGAGACAGCAAGTGTTTCACGTGAAACATTTCCGGTCGGCAAGAGGTCAGCCTTATTGGCCACGACGATATCCCCTGGTCGCACCTCGGTCGGAGCATCGCTCGCGTCGGCGTCGTACACCCAGATTCTCAAATCCGACTCCGCTCCCGCTTGCCGCGCACGTCGGACACCTTCAGCTTCAATGGGGTCCGCAGTCTCCCGCAATCCCGCGGTATCCGCGATCCAAACAAGCTGGCCGCCAAGAACCCGTCGCACCTCGACAATATCGCGGGTGGTACCGGGTATATCCGTTACGATGGCCGCTTCTCGTTTTGCAAGTTGATTTAGAAGCGTCGATTTGCCCGCATTTGGTTCGCCGAGGATCGCAATTTTAAAGCCATCGCGAATGCGTTCTGTAATGTTGCCGTCTTTAAGCGCTTCCCGCAGCGCCGTTTCCAATATCGACAACTGGTCCAGGACGGGGCTATCGACCCAATCCGGAGCATCTTCTTCATCCGGAAAATCAATGCTGGCTTCCAACAGCGCCAATATGCTCGTGAGTTGCGCGCGCCAGTCGGAATAAAGCCGCGCAAGCGCGCCGCCCATTTGCGTCAAAGCCTGGCGCAGCTGGGCCTCGCTTTCAGCATCGATGAGATCTGCCACGGCTTCGGCTTGCGTTAGGTCAAACTTGCCAGACTCAAACGCGCGGCGCGTAAACTCGCCGGGCTCGGCGAGCCGCGCGCCCGAAGCGATCAAGGTTTGCAGCACCATTTCCGTGATGACTCGCCCACCATGTAAGAACAGTTCGAGCGTATCTTCCCCCGTATAACTTCGAGGCCCGGCCATGAAAATGGCAAGCCCGGAATCAATCAATAGACCATTCGGGGCATTTACGTCGACGAGAGTCGCCCTTCGATCTTCCAAGGTTTGTTCTGACAAACATTTTGAGATGACCTCGGACACGGCTGGGCCAGAGACTCGCAAAACACAAATCGCGGCGGGCGGCGGGCCACTTGCGAGCGCGCAAATCGTGTCCCGCGTCAGGACCATTTTTAGTTCTTCATGGCCTCGAAGAACTCATCATTGGTCTTGGTTTGCTTCAATTTGTCGAGCAAGAAATCAATCGCGTCAGATGTTCCCATCGGATTGAGGATCCGACGCAACACGTAGATTTTCTGAAGTTGCACTTTGTCTGTGATGAGTTCTTCTTTCCGAGTACCCGATTTCATAATGTCGATGGCGGGGAAGGTTCGTTTATCGGCGACTTTGCGATCGAGCACGATCTCCGAATTACCCGTGCCTTTAAACTCTTCGAAGATCACTTCGTCCATCCGCGATCCAGTATCGATCAGCGCCGTTGCGACGATGGTGAGAGATCCGCCACCCTCAACATTTCGCGCAGCGCCAAAAAAGCGTTTCGGCCGTTGCAAAGCATTGGCGTCGACACCCCCCGTCAAGACCTTACCGGAGCTTGGAACTGTAGTGTTATAAGCGCGCCCCAAACGGGTAATCGAATCGAGCAAAATCACGACATCGCGGCCATGCTCGACGAGCCGTTTGGCCTTTTCGATTACCATTTCTGCAACTGCCACATGGCGCGAAGCGGGCTCGTCAAATGTGGATGAAATCACCTCACCTTTGACCGATCGTTTCATGTCGGTCACTTCTTCGGGGCGTTCGTCAATTAGGAGGACGAGAAGATAACACTCCGGATGGTTCTCTTCGATTGAGGCCGCAATGTTTTGCAGCAATACTGTTTTACCCGTCCGTGGCGGCGCGACGATCAGAGCGCGCTGGCCTTTCCCGATGGGTGACACGATATCAATAACACGTCCGGAGCGATCTTTTTTCGTCGGGTCGGGGCTTTCCATCAAAAGGCGCTGCTCCGGGTAAAGCGGCGTCAAATTGTCGAAGTGAACCTTTTGCCGCGCTTTTTCGGGTTCTTCAAAATTGATCGAACTGACATCAGTCAGCGCGAAATAGCGCTCATTCTCACCGGGCTCAGCAATCGGCCCCTCGACAGTGTCCCCGGTTTTTAGCCCGGCTTTCTTCAAAACCTTCGGGCTGACATAAATGTCATCGGGACCTGCAAGATAATTGGATTCTGGCGAGCGCAAGAAACCGAACCCATCCTGCAGCACTTCGACAACGCCGCGTCCGATAATCTCGACTTCCTGTTCCGCAAGCTCTTTGAGAATCGCGAACAGCATATCTTGTGTCCGCAAGGACGACGCGTTTTCAACTTCAAGCATTTCAGCATAAGCGAGCAAATCTGTTGGTGATTTTGCTTTGAGCTCGCGAAGGTAAACCTGGGAGGGAAGATCAATTTCAGGGGCAGTATCGGGCATAAGGTGCCAGTGTCCAAATTTAGGTTGGGAAAATAAGAATGCCACGTGGGGCGGGCGCCGGACGGCGACTTGACCTCCATATGCGGAAAACCAACGCCTTGGTCAAGAGGCTCAGCCCGTCGCGTCTAAAACGGTTTCAAGACGGCCAAAAGGATAACCGCAATCATAATCAAAAACGGGACTTCATTGAGCATTTTAAGCGTGCGCGTGGAGGGACCAAGAGCGCCTCTATCAATCTTTTTTCCGATCGAGATGAAATAGCCGTACAAACCGCTCAAAATTAAAACCAGAAGGAGCTTCGTATGCATCCAACCGGCCGATAATAGGCTCTGGTTCAAGACGATCATCCAAATCCCCAAAACCCAAACCAAAATCAGCGATGGATTCAGAATAATCCGCCGCAAGCGGTCGGAGGCCTCTTTCATCGTTTCAAACAAGGGCTCGCCGGGCGAGGACTTGATCTGGTGCAGTTTGTAACGCGGAAAAATCAATAAGCCAGCCATCAAAGCAACAACAAAAATCAAGTGCGTGGCTTTGACCCAAAGGTAGAGCGACATGAACTATATGCCTTCCCGGACCAGGGCGATGACCCGCTCCACATGCGCGATCGGAGTTTCGGGCCGGACCCCGTGACCGAGATTAAAAATGTGCGGCCGATCTGCATAAGCCGCAAGCAACTGTTTTACCCGGCGGTCCATGGCCGCGCCACCGGCAATCAGCAAAAGCGGATCCAAATGCCCCTGGACGGCGATTTTGTCCGATACCGCCCTCAGGACATGACTTGGCTCTATGGCTGTATCGAGCCCGACCCCATTGATCTCTACTTTATCCGTATACGGACCAATCATTGTTGCGGCGCCACGCGGAAAGCCAATAATCGGCACATCGACGCCAAGGGCGCGCAAACGCCGCACAAGGGCCGCATTCGGTTCGATGACGAGCGACTCAAATAGATCCGACGGCAAACCTTCTGCCCATGACTCGAAAATCATCAATGCGTTTGCGCCGGCCTCGACTTGGGCTCTCAGATAGTGCGCACTGAGCTCCACCAAACTGTCGAGCAGTTTTTGTAGCAAACCAGGTTTGGTATAGGCCCAACTGCGCGCCGTACTTTTATCTGTCCCACCGCGCCCTTCGATGGCGTAGAGCGCGACCGTCCATGGCGCACCGCAGAACCCAATCAAGGCTTTGTCAATCGCAAGGTCGTCTCGAACCCGGTCAACGGTTTCATATACTGGGGACAGTCTTTGAACCGCGGTTTCCAGGCTGACGCGCGCCAGATCGGCCTCATTTGTCACCGTTTCAACGATTGGGCCGACACCTTTTTCGAAACGGACATCGAGCCCCATCGCATCCAAAACCAGGAGAATGTCTGCGAACAGTATGGCCGCATCCATATCATATCGCCGGATCGGTTGAAGCGTAGCCTCCATTGCCATGGCGGGCGAGTAGCAAAAGTCCAGGAAGTTCTTTGCGCGGCTTCGCAGTTCCAGATATTCCGGCAAGTGCCGACCGGCTTGGCGCATCATCCAGATGGGTACGGGCTTTTCAGGTTTGCCATTGAGGACGGAAAGAAATCGTGACGTATTGCTGTCAGCCATAAGAACCTTCTACCCCAAAAAGTCAAATTCGAGGCTTTATCATTATTAGCGTGGGAGTCTCGTGGAAAAGGCGACCTGGGTGCATTTGTCCCGCCAAAAAGCACAGGAAATCCCCCACTCAATTCACGCTTTACCTTATATTAACCAGTTGAAAAAGAGTAAATATTTTCTTAATCGACGTGTTGGACAGAGGAACGGAACAAGGCAAAAACACACAGAGTCAATTTCGTCGAATTGTGCAATTCAGAGTCGGATTCGAGGCGTTTCCGCGAATTCCACAATGCGTCCACAGGGCTTGTCGAATTCGCGCTGCTCCGGCACAGGGGAGAAAATGAGTTAGGAACCAAATGCGGCTCTCGATTTACTTCAATGTTCATCTTGTCTCCGATTCGACGGGTGAAACGCTTAACGCTGTGATGCGCGCCGCCGCCGCTCAATTTGATCGTACCATCCCGCTTGAGCATAATTATTACCTCGTAAGATCTGAACGGCAATTAGACCGGGTTATGGCCGAGATCGAAGCTGCTCCAGGCGTCGTTTGGTATACGATCTCGGAAGAAAATTTGCGCCGGAAACTCGAGCAGTTTTGTCGACAGCGCGGGATCCAAACTCTGCCTGTTCTGGATGCATCGATCCATATGCTCTCACGCCATTTGGGCATAGCGGCGAGTGAGAAAATTGCCAGCCAGCATGCGCTCAACGAAGACTATTTCAATCGGATCTCGGCGATCGATTTCGCGCTAACCCATGATGACGGACAAAATGTTGCCGGGCTTATCGATGCAGATGTGGTTTTGCTCGGGGTCAGCCGTACGTCAAAAACGCCGACTTGTGTTTATTTGGCCAATCGCGGCGTAAAAGCTGGCAACATCCCGCTCGTGCCCGGCATCCCCTTGCCGCCTATGGTTCAAGAGCTCGAACACCCGATGGTGGTCGGCCTCAAAATCGGTGTTGAGCGGCTGCTTCAAATTAGAAGCCAGCGGCTAAAATCGCTCAACGAGGTTAGCAAAACAGACTATGTCGACGAGGAGGCTGTGCGCGCAGAAGTGACCGATGCGAGCCGCCTATTCCAGCGCAATAAGTGGCCTGTGATCGATGTGTCGCGCCGCAGCGTCGAAGAGACCGCGGCGGCGATTCTCAATAAATTAAACGAACGGCGAGGCTTCATTTGATGCCAGATGTGGTGCTTGCTTCTGGCAGTGCAAGCCGGCGGGCGCTCCTGGCGGGGGCGGGCGTCGCAGCGGTTTCCGTGACACCAAACGTCGATGAAGTGATGGCGCGGCAAGGCATGCGCGCCGATGGTATACCCGTTCGTGACCAAGCAATGCGCCTCGCTGAGATGAAAGCGATCAAAGTGTCGATGCAGGAACCAGGATTGGTGATTGGCGGCGATCAAATGCTGAATCTCGAGGGTGTTGCATTTGACAAGCCTGCGGATCTTGCCGCCGCGAGCGCTTATCTCCGGAAGCTTTCTGGCAAAACGCACATTTTGGAGACGGCCATTGTGATCGCTGAGAGTGGGACGCCCGTGTGGCGTCATCTCGCGCAACCAAAACTGTCTGTCCGCACACTGAGCGAGACCTTTATTGCGAACTATGTCGAGACGTGTGGTGACGCGCTTTTAAACACGGTCGGTGCTTATCAATTAGAGGGACCCGGCGCCCAGATTTTTAACCGGATCGATGGAGATTATTTCTCGGTCCTAGGCTTACCTCTGTTGCCTCTGCTGGACTATCTACGCGTGCGTGGAGTGCTTATCACATGACCAAATTACTTGGGGTGATTGGCGATCCCATCGCGCATTCGCTGTCACCGCTGATCCATAATGGTTGGTTTCGAGATTTGGGATTTGATGCCAATTATGAAGCCATGCAGGTGGCAGACGGCACCTTTGGCGCTGCGCTCACCGCCCTCGAAACCCGGAACATCCTCGGCGTAAACGTGACTCTACCGCACAAGCAAGCGGCGCTCAAAGCGGCTCGCACCGTCAGTCAGCGCGCGGCCGCCATCGGCGCTGCCAATACGCTAACCTTGGCCGAGAACGGAAACTGGCACGCCGATAATACCGACGCCCCAGGTTTTAAATCCGCGATCGGAGAGCTTGATCCGAATACGGATAAAGCCGTGATATTTGGGGCAGGAGGGTCGGCAAGAGCGGTCGTATTCGCTTTGGTCCAGGTCGGTATTGACACTGTGATCCTTAACCGAACTCGCGCTAAAGCCAAGACATTAGCAGACGATCTGGGAACGGAGCAAACTCGTGTGGGTGCGATCGATCAGCATAAGGAATATCTCGAAAGCGCAACGATCGTGATCAATACAACGAGCGCTGGGCACAATGGTTTCGTGTTTGAATTGCCTCGGGGCGAGCAGCGCCGGTTTTTCGACCTGTCTTATGGCAGCGTCGCTGCCCCGCAGCTGCGCCATGCGAGCGAAATGGGATGGCGCGCGCAGGATGGGCTTGGCATGTTGGTCGGGCAAGCCGCGTATAGCTTCCAGTCTTGGTTTGGGGAATGGCCGGATACGAAATCGGCATTGCGGAGATGTGAAATGGCGGTGAGGGCGGCGCTGTGAAAACACTCGGACTGACGGGGTCCATAGGGATGGGGAAATCGACGACCGCCGACATGTTCGCCGCCGAAGGTATCCCTGTTTATGATGCAGATGCCGCGGTCCATGCTTTGTACGAAGCGGGCGGTGCTGCCGTCGGACCTTTGTCCGATCGTTTTGGTGAGATCGTGAAAGACGGTGCAATAGATCGTGCCGCCCTTCGTGCAAAAGTCGTAAACCATCCAGACGCGATGAAAGACCTCGAAGCCATTGTGCATCCACTTGTCGGCGCGAGCCAGATGACCTTTCGTCAGCAAGCCCTTGAAAGCGGCGCTCAATTTGCCGTTTTGGACATACCGCTCCTGTACGAGACCGGCGGCGATGCGCGCTGTGATTTTGTTGCGGTGGTGACAGCACCCGAGCCTGTACAGCGAGCGAGAGTATTATTGCGCGGTGAGATGACGGAACAAGAGTTCGATCGTATACGCGCCAAACAAATGCCCGACGCCGAAAAACGGGCGCGCGCAGATTTTGTGATTAGCACCGCATTTGGCTTTGACTTCACCCGCGCACACGTGCACGCCATCATTGATGTCCTAAACCAATTGGAAGACGAGCCTGAGCATGGATAGCGCCGTTCGTGAAATTGCTTTTGATACCGAAACAACGGGTTTGGAATGGGACCAGGATGATCGGATCATAGAACTTGGCGCGGTTGAGCTCATCAATCATGTCCCAACGGGAAACACGTTCCAAACCTACATCAATCCGGGGCGCTCGGTTTCGGAAGCGACGATCCGTATTACCGGCATTCGGGACGAGGATTTGCTCGACCAACCGCGTTTTGAGGATGCGCGCGTCGTCGATGCATTTTTAGACTTTGTCGGGGAGGCCACCCTGGTGGCGCATAATGCCAAGTTTGACCGCGGCTTTTTGAATATGGAACTGGAGCGCTGCGGCCGTGATCCGATCCCAGAACCGCGCTGGGTCGACACGGTTGCGATCGCGCGGAAAAAGTTCCCAGGGGCGCCCGCGAACCTCGACGCGCTATGTAAACGTTTCGATATCAATGCCGAGGCCCGCACCTTCCATGGCGCTTTGCTGGACAGCCAATTGCTCGCGGAAGTCTATCTCGAGCTGCTTGGTGGGCGGGCGCGGCGCTTCGATTTCGGAACGGATCAAAAGGCGTGCGGCGCAGCGCGCAGCAGTGCGCAACAACGATCAAAGCCCAGGCATTTCCAGCCGTCTGAAAGCGAGCATAAAACGCATGCAGAATTTATCGCCTCGCTCGGAGACGATGCGCTTTGGAAGCGTTACGGCTAAGCGCTCTGCGTATTGGAGTCCGAACTGTTCGACGCGGCGGCGGCATTTGCCCGCTGCTTTTGGGAATTGTAAAGCGCGCCAAAGTCGACTGGATCAATCCTTAAGGGCGGAAAGCCACCCTCAGAGGAGATGTCGGCAATGATCCGCCGCGCGAACGGAAATAAGATGCGTGGGCACTCGATGAGCAAAATCGGTTCGACATCGCCCGCGCCAAACCCCTGCAATTGGAAGAGCCCAGCATAATCCATTTCAATCAGAAACAGAGCCGTGTCTTGTGTGCCAGCGCGGGCTTTCAATTTGAGAGTGACTTCGAAGGCATTTTCAGTCCCCTGCCGCGGCGCGGCGCCGACATCGATTGAAAGCTCAATGTTTGGCTGGTCCTGGACGGTCGCGCCCGGGTTTTCGAAAGAGAGGTCTTTAATATACTGGTTCAAGACGCGGATGGCGGGGCCTTGTGTGGGCGCATTGTCGTTCGGCTGCGTCGCCATATCTGGTGTATCGGTCATAAACTCACTCTTACGATAATTATGACACGCGCGTAACATGCGTGACTAAGTGGTGCAACGGTGGGTGGCACTTCCCGGAAAGCCCCTATATGTGATGCAGAAACCCTGATAAGAGACCTGACATGTCTTCATCGATGATCGAATTTTTGTTGCTCGCTGGCATCGCCCTGTTCATTGGGTGGCGGCTCTATGTCACGCTTGGGCAAGATGATGGCCCTCCGGATGGCCGGAATCGGATGCCAAGCCCAACGCCGGCACCGACTCCGGGAACCACAGCGCCTCAAGGCGGAGAAGTCGTTGAGATGCGTCCGAACTTCACAGGGCCGGCCGCGGCTGGTTTGGAGGCCATTTACAATGCCGACCAAAGCTTTGAGCCTCGGGCCTTTCTTCAAGGGGCCCGTTCGGCCTATGAGCTGATTGTCGCAGCCTTTGCGCGGGGTGATCGCGATGCTTTGAAACCCTTGCTCGACACAGATGTCTATGAGGCATGGGAGCAGGCGATTTCGGAACGCGAGGAAACCGGTGCAGAAGGGTTGCAGCTTCTCAGGATCCGCAAAGCCGAGATTTCCGACGCCTCACTCGGCGATGATGGCATGGCGCGGGTTACGGTCTCGTATGAGTCGGAGCTTGGCGATGGAGAGACCACGACCAAAGCGTCAGAACTCTGGACCTTTAAGCGCCAGACCAGTTCCTCCGACCCGAATTGGGTCCTCGATGACGTCGATACGGCAGAGTAAAGCCTAATCATCCTCGAATTGGTAACTTGAGCCACTGCGCCGATCCCGCATAATCTTCGGCCATGCGAATCACCAGCCTTTTGAGTGTCATGCTTCTTGGTTTAACCGGATGTGTGTCGACGCCGCCCCCTGCGGCGCCGCCCGATCGTGCCCCGCAAACGCAGATCGAGCCGGATCCGACGTATTGGGCTGTCCCGCCAAAGCCGGTTGCGTTTGAAAGTTTGCCAGGCTGGCAACAAGCAGATCTCGGCCCAGGCTTGGCGGCTTTGCGCCGCAGTTGTGAGGTTTTCGAGGCGCGGCCGCCGCGCGCGATGCTCTCGGGCAAAGCGCCTTGGGCTGGGCGGAACGATGATTGGCTACCAGCCTGCGCCGCTTTAGATGTCATCGCAGATGCCCAAAGTGCGCGGGCTGTATTGCAAGCGCTGTTCACACCGGTTCAAATCCGAGCGGCAGATGGCGGGTCGCGCTTTACCGGTTATTTTGAGCCGACCTATCCGGCCCGCTTATCACCGCAACCGCCCTTTACCGAACCCGTGCCCGCCCGACCCACAGACCTGGTCTCTGAAGCTGGGCAAGTCTTTGAGGTTCGATCAAATGGCAGTCGGCGGCCCTATCCCACCCGCGCGGAGATCACTGCCCGCGGCGTACGGCCGCTCGCATATGCGCACCCGGGCGACGTTTTTTTCCTGCAGATCCAAGGATCTGGACGACTGATGCTGCCAGACGGACGGACGCTTCGGGCGGTTTACGCCGCCCATAATGGCCGCCCATTCCGATCGACCGCCAATTGGTTGCTGGAAAAGGGCTGGATATCGAGAGGAGAGGCGAACATGAGCGGGATCCGCGCCTGGATGGACCGCGCCGATCCGCGCCGCGTCCGTCAGGCCATGAATGCCAATCCGCGTTTCGTTTTCTTCGATCTCGCGCCGGAGGGTGATCCGTCCCTCGGCCCAAATGGATCCTTTGGGGTGCCATTAACGCCGCTGGGGTCACTGGCGGTAGACCTCAACTATCATGCGGGCGGGGTGCCGATGTTTGTTCAAACACGCGCGCCGGGTTTGGGCGGCAACTGGTCTGGCATGCTCGTCTCTCAAGACACGGGCGGCGCGATAAAAGGCGCGGTCCGCGGCGACATTTATTTCGGGACGGGCCCACAAGCCGGTGCGTCAGCCGATACAGTGAATGCGCCTGGCCAAATGTGGGTCTTGCTGCCGCGCGCAGTCGCGGCGCGCTTAAACGCGCAGGCATCTGTGTCTGGCCCGATCGTCCTCGCGCCCTAGAATACCCCGTATGAGTGGTCGCGATTTGACGGAACAAGAAAAGCGCGCCTGGTCGGCGGCGGCCCGGGATGTGACACCCTTGTCGGGTCGCAAAGGCACACCCGCTGGAACCATCCGCGCCAAATCGACCGAACGCTATCCAACCGCCCCACCCGCGAGCGAAAAACGGTATGCGCCGCCCCAGAACCGGCAGAATGACCGAAGGGTGCGCCGTGGCCAGCAGCCCGTCTCGGCCAGTTTTGACCTGCACGGGCATACGCGGGCCAGCGCCCTTCAGGTTTTGCCGACTTTTTTGGCACGTGAACAAGCTAAAGGCGCGCGCTGTGTGATTGTGATCACGGGGAAGGGCAAAGCTGGGGAAGGGGTGTTACGACGCGCATTCCAAGATTGGTTGGACACACGCGAAGCGCGCGCCTTGATCAGTGGCTATGCGCCAGCACACATAAAGCATGGCGGCGGCGGCGCTTGGTATGTTTTCTTGCGCCGACCGCAAGCCTAACGGAAAAGGGGCAGCTTATAGCCGCCCCTCAACACGTCACACACTCTACTTGTTTCGGTAAGTACCGCTGCAGTGTTAATGATTTACGACTGCTTTGCCAAGAGATTGCGAATTTCCTCAAGCAACACTTCCTGACGCGGTGGGGCAGGGGGTTCTGCTGGCGCCTCTTCCTCTTTCTTCATGATGTTGTTCATGCCCTTAATGATCAAAAACATGACGAAGGCGACTATGATAAATGAAATTGTGGCCGACACGAATTCGCCGATCTTGATGCTGACCGCTTCGGTGACGACCGTGCCGTCATCGGCGAGCACGGCGGGCGACATTTCATAGGCCCAACTGCCGAAATCCAATCCCCCGAGCACGGGGCTGAGCGCTGGCAAGAACACCCCCTGGATAAAGGCCGTGACCACGGTTGCGAAGGCGCCGCCCATAACGAAGCCCACCGCCATGTCGACGAGATTGCCTTTCATGGCAAACTCTTTGAATTCATTGAACATATCAAACCCCTTTTTTTGAAACGCTAGACCCTCCCGGTCTACATAAAGAGTGTTTGATTTTTTGGATCAGGTCAATTCGCTCAAACAGCTGTCATTGCAGCGGTTTAGCGGGACTCAGGGTCGATGCCGTCATTGACGCGCGCGCGTAATTCTTTGCCGGGTCGGAAAAACGGGACAGATTTGGCCTCAACGCTAACCGCTTCGCCAGTGCGCGGGTTTCGTCCTTTCCGGGCCTTGCGATGCCGGACCGAAAAGGCCCCAAAGCCGCGCAACTCTACACGGTCGCCCCGTGCCAAAGCGTCGGCAATCTCGTCTAAGATCACCGACACAACTTTTTCCAAATCCTCCGGGCGGAGCTCTGGATTCTCATCGGTAAGTTTTTCGATCAGTTCGGATCTTAGCATGTCATTGAACCTAAACGAAAAATGCGACGGAGACCAGGCCCCCGTCGCAAAATACTTGTCCATTACCTGAATGTTAGGTTTGGACCAAAACCGACTCAAGCGTCATCGCTTTTGGCGGTCTTTTTCTTTGTGGTTTTCTTCTTTTTTGGCTTTGCCTCAACTTCGGCCTCGGCCTCGACTTCAGCTGGGGCTTCGACGGGTTCGTCCTCACCGCCGCTCGCAAGCGCTGCACCGAGAATATCGCCAAGCGATGCGCCACTATCTGCCGATCCGTATTGAGCAACGGCTTCCTGCTCTTCGGAAATCTCAAGCGCTTTGATCGAGACGCCAATGCGGCGGGACGATTTATCGACCTGCGTAACTTTGGCATCGACTTTGTCGCCGACAGCGAAGCGCTCAGGACGCTGTTCGCTGCGATCGCGCGAGAGATCTGAGCGTCGGATAAAGGCTTTCACGGCTGGGTCGCCAAATTCCACTTCGATGCCCCCCGAGGCGACCTCAGTGACCGTGCAGGTGACAATGGCACCGCGCTTAACACTTGTATTGTCGGCGATTGGGTCGCCGCCAACTTGCTTGATGCCGAGCGAGATCCGCTCTTTCTCAGTGTCGACGTCGAGAACGCGAGCCGTGACCGTGTCACCTTTTTGGAAGTTCTGGATCGCTTCTTCACCAGATTGTTCCCAAGAGATGTCGTTGATGTGAACCATACCGTCGAGGTCTGGGCCGAGGCCAACGAACAGGCCGAACTCAGTGATGCCGCGGACTTCACCTTCAATGTCGGTGCCGACCGGATGTTCCGCCATGAAGGCCGACCATGGGTTGTCTTGAGTTTGCTTGAGGCCGAGTGAGATGCGGCGCTTCTCGCTGTCCACGTCAAGAACCTCAACGAGGACCTCTTGGGAGGTAGACACGATTTTGCCTGGGTGGACGTTTTTCTTGGTCCAGCTCATTTCAGAGACGTGGATCAGACCTTCAACGCCGTCTTCCAGCTCAACAAAGGCACCATAATCGGTAATGTTGGTGACTTGGCCCGTCATGCGTGTGCCGACGGTATACTTGGCTTCGATATCGTCCCAAGGATCGCTTTCCAGCTGCTTCATGCCGAGGCTGATGCGCTGGGTCTCTGGGTTGATTTTGATGATCTGGACTTTGACCGTATCGCCAACATTGACGACCTGGCTTGGGTGATTGACCCGCTTCCAGCTCATATCCGTGACGTGCAGGAGGCCATCAATGCCGCCAAGGTCAACGAACGCACCGTAGTCGGTGATATTCTTGACGACGCCTTCGCGGGTATCGCCTTCTTGCATATCGCCAACAATCTCAGCGCGCTGTTCGGCGCGGCTCTCTTCGAGAATGGCGCGGCGAGAGACAACAACGTTGCCACGGGCGCGGTCCATTTTCAGGATGGCGAACGGCTGAACTTCGTTCATCAGTGGGCCAACATCGCGCACAGGGCGGATATCGACTTGCGAGCCAGGAAGGAAGGCGTTGACGCCGCCAAGGTCGACGGTGAAGCCACCTTTGACGCGGCCAACAATTGCGCCTTTGACAGGCTCTTCTTTATTGTAATTGTCTTCCAGACGGATCCAGCTTTCTTCGCGGCGCGCTTTGTCGCGCGACAGAACAGCTTCACCCATCAGGTTTTCGATTCGGTCGAGATAAACTTCGACAATATCACCAGCTTCAGGCTGTTTTTCCTCAAGCAGGAATTCTTTTGAGGCGACGCGGCCTTCGGTTTTCAGGCCAACGTCGAGCACAAGGTAATCGCCATTATTTGAAATGACGGTGGCTGGCACAACTTTGCCCTCAACAAGAGTGGCGGCGCCAGCGCTATCCTCGAACATAGAGGCAAAATCCTCAGTCGAGGGATTCATTGAATCAGTCATAGAGTCTCCAGATGCGCAGTCATGACGGGGTTTACGGCCAGGTGCACCATGCCACTGGTCCGACGTCGCTGCGATGTCAGGGATAAAAGTGAGAGCCTTTAGATTTGGGTATTAGGACCCAGAACTCTCGGAATTTCGAGCCAAGACAGCGTCAACAGCGGCTCGCGCTTTATCCACAGCCGCGTCTATAGTCAGGTGAGTGGTATCGATCAAGATGGAATCTGTTGCAGCGACCATCGGAGCGTCGGCGCGGTTTCGATCGCGGTCGTCGCGCTCTTTGATATGGGCGATCATATCCGCCCGCGATAGCGTTTCGCCTTTACCGGTGAGCTCTTTCCAGCGCCGTTCGGCGCGCACCTCTACGGTCGCATCGATCCATAGTTTTAAATCTGCATCGGGACAAACGACCGTGCCAATGTCGCGGCCATCGAGCACGGCGCCGCCGGGCTGGTTGGCAAAGCTGCGTTGCAAGTCGAGTAAGGCGGCGCGCACTTGCGGAAGTGCCGCGACTTTCGAGGCCGCTTGCCCGGCTTCGGCGGTGCGCAAATCAGCCTCTGGAAACGCATCGAGTCTAAGCGTCCGGGCGATTTCCGCGAGCGCGGCTTGGTCTGCGAAATCGGTGCCTTGGCGTAAGGCTGCGACGCCGGCTGCGCGATACAGCTGGCCTGTATCCATGTAAGGTAGACCATAAAAATGCGATAAACGCCTGGCGATTGTCCCTTTGCCGGAGGCGAGTGTGCCATCTATCGCTATGATCATACGCGCATCCCGTCATCCACCTGTCGAAATCGGCCCGAGCCCAGCCAATGGCGCAAGTGCTGCGATCTAGCCAAGCGCTTGTTCGTCGCGCTCGCCCGTTCTAACGCGAACGACGTCACTCAAGGCATGCACGAACAGCTTTCCGTCGCCGACTTTGCCGGTATGCGCAATTTTTTGCAGCGTGCTCAACACCTCATCGATCATCGTGCTTTGGACGGCGATCTCAAGCCGGAGTTTGGGGATTTCTACGGTTTCATATTCGGCCCCACGATAGATTTCTGTTTTACCGCGCTGGCGTCCAAACCCTTTCACCTGAGTGACGGTTATCCCTTCAATGCCGAGCCCGATCAGGGCTTCACGGACCTCTTCATACTTATGCGGCCGAATGATTGCTGTAATCATGCGCATCGGATTCTCCTCATCAAACGTTAGCCCGAGATGGACCAGGCGGCGAATCGCTTCTGACCGCGATGGCAAATCAGACTGCGTCCGGCGCCATTGGTCGACGGTTTTTGAGAAACTTGCAGAGGCTACAAGCTGAATACGTTGGTCGAGTTTGTCCATCAGACGTGGATCCTTTCCGTCCCAAAGGCGTCATAATAGCGGGCATAAAACGTATCAACACAGCTTGCGCAAAAAAACAAATTTACTGATATTGACAAAGTTACACATTTTGCATATGTACAGCGCATGACACATAGCGAGACCAGAGGTCTGGCCCCGCAAAGCCTCAGGAGGCAAGTATGACAAAACTGATGTATCGCGGCGTAGCGCATGAAACGGGTGCGAAGCCAGCACAAAGCTTGGCCGAGCAAATGAAGCGACCAAGCCTGGTCTATCGCGGCGTTGAGCATGATGGCGAGCGCGCCATTGAAGCCTCGGATTCGCGCAGCGTTCCGATGTTTTATCGCGGACAAAGCTACGCGTAGGTTACCCCTTTCCCGAATAAGGGAGGCGCGTTTCGCGCGTTTGAAAAAGGCCGCCGTCCCCTTGGGCGGCCTTTTTTATGGACGGGTTTCAGAGATATCGGCGCCAAGGATGCGCATATGGTCCATAAATTCAGGATAGCTCGTTGAAATCATGCTGGCATCATCGATGGAGATGGGGCGCTTTGCGGCGGTGCCCATGATCAGCGCACTCATTGCGATGCGATGATCATGATGGGTTTCGACGAGCCCCCCACCCGGAACCGGCCCGGCGCAGCCTTGCACAGCGAATCCATCTTCAAACTCTTCCACCTCGACGCCATTCACGCGGAGCATATTGACAATGGCACGAATGCGATCGCTCTCTTTTATCCGCAACTCCGCGGCGCCGTTCACCACCGTTGTGCCCGACGCAAAAGCGGCGAGCACGGCGAGGATGGGGAACTCGTCAATCATGCTCGGCACGATCTCTTCAGGAATTGTAGCGCCGCTCAGGTGAGCGCTTTCGAAGCTCATATCGATCAAGCGCTCGCCAGCGGCTGTGCCGACATCTTCTGCGCCCACTGGAGCGCCCATTAAAGCCGCGGCGCGATAAAACCCATCGCGCGTTTGATTTGACATGAGACCCTCGATCAGGACGCCGCCGCGCGGTGAGAGCATTGCCGCGGCAGCCAGAAAGGCCGCTGAGCTGGGATCCCCCGGCACGATAACCTCTTGCGCGTGCAAGGCTTGACCGCCTTTAATTGAAACCAGGTTTGCGGTGCCATCTACTTCGCTCGCAACCTCAACGCCGAAGCCCCGTAGCATGCGCTCAGAATGATCACGCGTCAGACGCGCTTCGCGCACCTTTGTCGTGCCATGCGCGTTCAAGCCGGCCAATAGAATGCACGATTTGATCTGCGCCGAGGCATGCGGCGGCGCGTAGGTGATCGCCTTGAGATCGTCACGCCCTGAGAGCGTCAAGGGAAAGGTCTGGCCAGCATTCGCAGAATAGGTCGCGCCCATGTCTTGAAGCGGGTCGAGGACCCGGCCCATGGGTCTCCGCGATAGGCTTTGGTCGCCGACAAACTGCGCTTCAATGGGATAACCCGCAACGACGCCGAGCATAAGCCGCGCTCCGGTTCCGGAATTGCCAAAGTCGAGCGCTTGGCTTGGCGGTCTCAGCCCATTTGAGCCGACACCTTCGACATGCCAATGGCCATGGCCGAGCGGTTCGACTTTGGCGCCGAGGGCCGCCATTGCGCGACCAGTATTCAACACATCGTCGCCTTCGAGCAGGCCAGAAATTTCAGATTTGCCTGTTGCCAGGCCGCTTAGGATCAGCGCGCGGTGGCTGCATGACTTGTCGCCGGGCGCACGTATCGTTCCGGCAATCTGCGTCACCGGACGGGAGGTCCACACCATATTTTGGGGGTTTCCTTTAGTTACAGTACCGAGCGAAAAGCGCTTTGACAGGCGGGAGCGTTTCTGGCAAGCGCGCCAGCAGTGATTTTTTCATCAACGGGAACAAAATATGGCTGATCCGGAACTTGGTACCAAACAGGTTTGTCCGACATGCGAGGCAAAATTCTACGATTTGAACAAACGCCCCGCTTTGTGTCCCAAGTGTCAATATTCCTTCGATCCGGATGATGAGTCAGCGCAAGCGACGAAGACCAAAGTTCGCACGGCCGCCGCAAAAGAGGCGGTGCCAGAGGATGAAGAAGAAGATGATGATGAAGATGAAAACGTAATCGCTGCTCAAACCTCTGGCGATGATGAAGAGGAATCGAGCGAGGACCAAGCGCGCGAACTCGGCGGTGATGAGGATGAAGTCGTGCTCGATATGTCGGGCGGCGAAGAAGACGATGATGCCGCGCCAGGCAAAATGCCATCCGGCTTCAGCGAAGATGGCGTTGATGATGACGACGATGACGATGAAGAGGATATCGATCTAGACGACGAGTTTGATCTCGGCGACGATATCGACTTGGATGACGATAATGAACTCGGCGAGCCGGACGCCGACGATATCGATCCTGAAACGGATGACAAATAAGACTTGATTGGCGGGCGCGGAAATTCTATGCCCGCCTTTCCCTTCCCCTTGGGGCCATAGCTCAGTTGGGAGAGCGCTTGCATGGCATGCAAGAGGTCGTCGGTTCGATTCCGTCTGGCTCCACCATTCTATTTTTCGGTTGCACACCTGGCGATGCTTAGCGCCTTTCGGTCATAAGCACGGCGCGGGCGCGCGGAAGCCTATCCCCGCCTGGCTCGAAAAAAAGCTCTCAAGAGTTCACCAGCGCGCCGTGAATATTCAGCATCTTCTTCCACCTGTGGACGCCAGTGACAGGTCGGTTGGTCAAAGAATTTTGGGCCATGCAAGATGGCACCGCCTTTCGGGTCGCGCGCGGCGAAGACAAGCTTTTCGATGCGTGCGAAACTGATCGCGCCGGCGCACATTGCGCAGGGCTCGAGCGTCACATAAAGGTGCAAACCCGGCAGGCGGTAATTGCCCAGCGCGCGGGCGGCAGCACGTAGCGCGACAATTTCCGCATGCGCGGTTGGGTCATGCTCTTTGATTGGCTGATTGTGCCCCTCGCCGATTATGGCGCCCGAAACGGGATCGACAATCACGGCGCCGACCGGAACCTCACCGAGATCGGCGGCCTGCTGTGCAAGGGCCAAAGCGCGCTGCATCGGATTGGACGTCGTGACCATAGCTTCCCCATCGCGCCGCAAGCGCGTAAAGGCAAGTCATGCGGATCGTAGCAGGACAGTTTCGGGGCCGGTCTTTGCAAGCACCAAAGGCCCTTTCGACGCGGCCAACATCAGACCGGGCGCGCGAAACGGTGTTTAATATTCTCAATCACGCCTCTTGGGCGCCCGATCTCGATCAGGCACGGGTGATCGATTTGTTCGCGGGTTCAGGGGCCCTGGGCTTGGAAGCCATGTCGCGGGGGGCGCGCTTTTGTTTGTTTGTTGAAACCGCGCATGCGGCACGTGGCGCAATCCGGCAAAATATTGAAGCGCTTGGGCTATTTGGCGCCACCCGGTTGCATCGGCGCAGCGCGCTCGAGCTTGGCGAAAAACCTGCGGGTTTGGGTCCCCCTTTTGATCTTGCGTTTTTGGACCCGCCCTATCGGAAAGGGCTCGTCGAACCCTGCTTGCGCGCCTTGCGGACTGGGGCTTGGCTGACGGACCAGGCTTTGATCGTGATCGAAACGGCCGCAGAAGAGACACTGGATTTGCCCGGCTGGACCGTGCAGTCAGACCGGCAAGTCGGCGCAGCGAACATTTGGTTCGTGACCGCAGCTTAGTCTTGGAGAAATTCCTTTTGCAAATCGACGCTGGATTCGCCGCTGCCAAGATATTTCGAGCATGAGCCCAACCAGCGCTCCGCCTCTGCCCGACCTTTGTCGCGCAAATTGGTGAGGAAGGTCCAGCTGGTATCGTATTTGGTCTGTAGCGATAGGTCTCGCAAAACTTGTCCGCCGCGCAAGGCGTGAATGGTCAGTCGGCGATATTTCCGCATCACCGTCTCTTTGAGCATCCCGTCGTCAATCAGTTTTTGGACGAAGGCAATCGCACGTAACTCACCGATGAGGGATGCATTAAAGCTAATTTCATTCAGCCGGTCGCTAATCTCCGGCACCCGTTTTGGAACGCCGAGCCGGGAAATCGGATTGAGCAATACCAGTAAAACGTCGCGGGGAGCTTTCGCATAGATCAGCGGAAACAGGCTGGGATTGCCCATATAGCCGCCATCCCAATAGGCTTTGCCATCGATCTCAACCGCCCGGAAGGTTTGCGGCAAGCAGGCGGAAGCGAGCACAGCATCGCGAGAAATCTCGCCGTCTTGGAAAACTTTGACACGCCCGGTTTCAACGTTGGTCGCCGACAAAAACAGGTCAAGCGGCGCCGCGTGGACGGCTTCAAAATCAACTGCCTCATCGAGCGCATCCCGCAAAGGATTGATATCGAACGGATTAAACTCGTATGGGCTGGCAATGCTTGTAAACGCCATCGCCGCCTGAAACGGGCCAAAGGGTAACGCTGTGAATGGCGAGTTCGCCCAAGAGAAGGCTGCGAACGGCGTGCCCTTTTGCGAAATCGTTCGCCAATAGCGTTCAAGGCTCGCCTTCGCACCGTCGGCGCCGTCTTCGGCCAGCCCGGCGGCAAAAGCGACAGCGTTTGTGGCCCCGGCCGAGGTTGCGGTGATCGCTTTTACGACCAAGCCAGGTTCTTCGACCAAACGGTCAAGCACGCCCCAGGTAAAGGCGCCGTGCGCGCCGCCACCTTGCAACGCTAAACTAATTTCTCGATCTGAAGATCTCGCCATGACGGTTTTTCCGTTTCCAATCTGAGCTTTGGCACAAAGTGTTTACGAGGTCTTCAAAACATTCTGCGCAATCTCATCGGCATGTCTCGCATTGCTCATCCGATTGAAGGCTTGCAGCCCGTCCCAGCGGTGGGGGTTGTGTGCTTGCGCGGATCTGAAGTGTTGCTCATTCGGCGGGGGACGCCGCCGAAAAAAGGGGAGTGGTCTCTGCCGGGCGGACGGATCGAACCGGGCGAGCCCGCAGCTGTGGCGGCACTGCGAGAATTGCTTGAAGAAACGGGCGTCACAGCCGATCTCGTTGGTTTGCTGGATGTGGTCGATGCGATCATCGAAAACCGTGATGGAACGCTGGTCACACGCCATTTTGTTCTCATCGATTATCTCGCGCATTGGGTCTCAGGCGTGCCCGTGGCAGGCGATGATGCTGCAGAGGCGCGTTTCTTTTCGCGCTCCGAAGTCGCCGGGCTCGAGATTTGGTCAGAGACCGCGCGGGTTCTGGACATGGCCTATGCGCGGATGGATTTGGAGGGTGCAACATGAAACTGGGCGAGTGGCTTGATTTTGCCCGATCGGGCTGGGTGCAAAGCCCGCCAAACGATCCGGACACGCCGGACTCGGCTGATCCGATTGAAGCGATCACGGAGACGACCGCACAAGCGACCGAAGCCGCAAGCGAGTTTCTCGGCTGGATTGGCTCCGGTGAGCTCGAAGCGCTGATTGCGCTTGCACTGGTGATTTCTCTCACCTTCGCGCAATGGTTGGCGCGATGGGCGGTGTTGAGAGGGATTGTGCGACTGCCCCGGGACGAGGACTATTCTTTCGCCGACCTGTTCTACCGGATCGTCAAGCGGTTCCACACCTATTTCATGGTGATGATCGCATTCGCACTGACCGATGCCATGATGGGTCTGCCGAATGCTGTTTCAGTGTTCGTCAAAATCTTTTTTGTCGGCGCAGCGATTTTGCAGGTCGCCGAATGGGTGCAAGAATTTGCAGTCGGCTTTATCCGACGCAACGTTGCGCGCTCAAGCGGCGATGCCCGCGCCTTGGCGTCGGCGTTTAACATCATCAAGTGGTTCATCAGTGTCGCTGTTTGGTCGGTCGCACTGCTCCTCATTTTGGACAATGTCGGCGCGGACGTCACTGCGCTGCTCGCCGGTTTGGGCATTGGCGGGATCGCAATCGGTATTGCCGCGCAAGGCGTTTTCCGCGATCTGTTCTCCTCGCTCTCAATTGTGATCGACAAGCCGTTTCAGGTCGGTGACACGGTCCGTTACGGCGAAAGTTGGGGGATCATTGAAGATATCGGGCTGAAAACCACTCGGGTGCGGGCGCGGTCAGGGGAGCAGATGATCATCTCTAACACCCATCTTCTCGATTTCGAAATCCACAACATGGAGCGTATGGTCCGGCGCCGGATCGAGACGGGATTCGGCGTGATTTATCAAACTGACCCCGACTTGGCAGACCGGGTTCCCGATATCGTTGCAAAGATTTTGAAAGATGTGCCGGCGGTCGAGTTCGACCGATGTGGGATGTCGGCTTTTGGCCCGAGTTCTCTTGACTATGAGTTGGTGTTCTTCTCGCTGCAACCGGATTTCAATCGATCCATGGCGGCGCGGTCGCGTGTTTTGCTGGCGCTGTTCCGCGGCTTACAGGCCGAGGGATTGGAGTTTGCTTATCCAACCCAAACTTTGTTTGTTGAAGGCATGCCCGCCAAGGTGGCTTAGAACCGTTACTCGACCGTCCAGCCGCGCGGCGTCTTTTTGGCCTCAAGCGTAATCGTGCCGTTTTCCGCCGTCTCTTCGTACCGCGTGCGGCGTTCTTCAGAAGGACTTCCCGATAGGCGCAAAATGACCGCGACTGTGGCGAGCGCAATGCCTGCAACCGCCGTCGCGACGGCGATTAACCCTGCCATCAAAACAATCGCCATTGCCAGCAAGCCCTTCGCCATCCACTGTCCGAATCGACGCACAAACAGAATCAAATTGTGGGGAAATCCAACAGGGGCGGTGCCAGTGGCAGTCATCGTGTCCTCGCTTTCACACTAGATGGCGTGCAAGTGCGGTGCCGTCAATGTTTAGATTGTGACGGATGATCAATTTGCTGCGATCAAGCCGCGTTCTGCACGGATACGGGCATAAGCGCTCGTGATCGAAGCAGTTTTTTCGTGCGCGGCGCCCTCAAACTCGCGCGGCGCTCCATTCTGGATCACTCGGTCGGGATGATTATCGGCCATGAGGCGACGATAGACGCGGCGGATCTCGTCGAATTCGGCATCATGTGCGACCCCGAGAATATGATACGGGTCGTCTTGGTCGGGGCCCATATGGCTGGCTTTGATCCGTCGGAACGTGGCGTCGGTAAAGCCGAAGGCGTCTGAAACGGTTTGCAAATAGGTCAGCTCATCTTTTGTCACCACACCGTCTGCGGTGGCGATCATGAACAAGCCGTCCAGAACCCCTTCCAGCAGGCACGGGCGCGCCGCGTATTTGCGACCGATTTTGCGGGCATAGGACTCATATCCTTTGACGGTTTGCTGCGCCAAATTAAACACCCGGCGGACGGCGGCCGCATCTTTTGGAGCGGTTTGGAACACGCGCGAAAACACCATAATTTCATCATCGCTCACGCGGCCATCCGCTTTGGCCATTTTCGCGCCGAGACCGACCACCGCGGCGGTGAAACCGACATCGTTCGGATCAGGCGCACATTCGAGATCAGGCGGAAGCGGTTCATCGACCACATCCACATCAAACAGGCGCTTTCCGCTTTCAATCAAACGCTGCCAAAGTGTCATGCGCACACCTATAGCGCGTATTTTCAGAGATGGGCAGTGAGCGATACTGACACGGCTGTTAAGCGCTCGCGCCGGATTCATTAAAATCGAGTCATTTCAAAATCTATTTTTTATTCTATATCGTATGTTTAACGATACCGAAATTGGTCGGGTCACAACCATATATGGAGATTTCTTCGTGAAACTCGCTACCCTCTTGATTTCTACAAGCCTTCTCGCAGCACCCGCGATCGCCGAGACGTGCAGCTCGAGCAGCAAGGCACAATACACAAATGCTAGCTACACCACCATGATCGCTGGCGAAGGCTACACCAAAACCAAAACCGACATTGTCGACACTGCCGCCGCCGCCGGGTCGTTCTCAACCTTGCTCGCCGCCGCCGAAGCCGCTGGCCTGGTCGATGCGTTGAAAGGCGAGGGCCCGTTGACCGTATTTGCGCCGACGGATGACGCTTTTGCAGCGCTGCCAGAGGGCACCGTTGAGACTCTTTTGATGCCAGAGAACAAGGAAGCTCTTGCAGGCGTTCTGAAACTGCACGTGATTGCTGGTTCAGCCATCAAAGCGGAAGACTTGGCCGGACAGCAAATTACGGCGAGCACGCTCAATGGTGACCTTGCCGTCGACGGCACAGAAGGTGTTGTGCTGACAGCTCCTGGCTCAAGCGCGACTGTCGTCACGGCCGATGTGTCTGCCTCGAACGGTGTGATCCACGTCATTGATACCGTGCTGCTGCCCGCCGGCTAAAGCGCTCAGGGAAGGACGCTTCTCCCCCCACTTTAGTCCATTCCCGTGCGGTCCCGTCAGCTCTGCTGGCGGGACTTTGCATTTTAAGATGATTTGTCAGATTGCTGTGCCCTTAAAGCAGCCACCTCTTTTTTGAGCTCTACCAGCAAATCAAGTATGTCATCGCGTTCTTTGTCGGCGAAGCTGAACTCTTCCTCGATTTCCTCTTCGATCTCGCCCAAATGCTCCTCTGTGGCGGCGCGTTGTTCAGCGGCAAGCGCATCGACGATCAGGGCGATAAACAGGTTGAGCACCGCAAAGCTGGCGACGAAGATGAAAATCAAAAAGAAAAACGGTGCATATGGATTGCCATCATCGACCACTTTCTGGACGACTTCAAAGCGCCAGCCATCCATCGTCATAACTTGGAACAAGGAATAGGCCGAGCTTGGGAGGTCACCGAAGAGTTGTAGAACCTCTGGATTGTCAGTGTTTCCAAACAGATTCGTGGCCATAACAGCGCCGACATATGTCAGCAGTGCCAAGACGGCTAGGATAGCCCCCATGCCAGGCAGTGCGTTGAGCAATGCCTCCGTGATCCGCCGCATCATTGGGACGATGTGCAAGAGGCGCAAGATCCGCAGGACGCGCATGGCCCGCAGCACTGAGAAGGCTGCACCGCCAGGGATGAGCGAAACGCCAACGACTAGGAAGTCAAACCAATTCCAGCCGGATCGGAAGAAACTGATGCGATAAACCAACAGTTTAGCGAGGATCTCAATCGCGAATATGATCGTTACGGCGCGATCGAACCAGCTCAGCATGCCCACCCAGGTGCTCGGCATGACGCGCTCATAGGTGAGGATTCCAAGAATGATCGCGTTTACAATGATCAACGTTGTGATGAAGTTTCGGAAGAGTTTGCCTTCAATCGCGCTTTCCAACCGCGAATTGCTGGTCTCTAAGTCGAGTGTGCCTTGTTTCATCAACGAACCTTTTTGTCCCCAATCCAGCGCCTCAACATTGGGTTGTAGCGTGCTCTAGACCAGGATCAATCGCCAGACATTGATCTGTTGGCAGCAAAGGGATTTTTCCGCCGTAGCTGCACTCCGACCGCGCAAAAGACTGTTCGACTGCGGAGAATTCATCTAGGCGCATGGACTTGGCGGCCAGCGCTCCCATATGAGCGCCGATCTCGAAGGAACACTCGCAAATGACGATGACACTCTTGATCCTGGGCGGCTTTGTTTTGCTGTTTGCTGGCGGCGAAGCATTGGTTCGTGGATCTGTCGGCATAGCGCGCAAGGTTGGCTTATCGGAACTCGTCATCGGCCTCACTTTGGTTGGCTTCGGCACGAGTTTGCCGGAACTTGTTACAAGTTTGCAGGCGCTCAGCGAGGGCGCTGTTGGGCTCTCAATCGGCAATGTTATCGGATCGAATGTTGCGAATATTTTGCTTGTCATTGGCGCAGCGGCCTTTGTCCGCGCGATCACGACCGATCCGAAAGCCTTGGCGCGTGACGGCATTTTCATGGTCGGGGTCACGATCGTGTTCGCGTTCATCGTTTGGATTGACGGGTTCAATCGCACAACCGGCATCGCCTTTACGGTTTTGCTGTTCCTATATCTTATAGGGTCGGTGATCCTCGATCGGCGGTCGAATGGAGCGGCTGCTCAAATGCATGGCCAAGAGGCCGAAGAGTTTGAGTATAATGATGCGACCTGGCTCTCAATCGTGCTGACGATAGGCGGTATTGTCGGGGTCATTTTCGGGGCGCGCTTCTTAGTCGGGGGGGGGTCAGACGCAGCGCGCTTGCTGGGTGTTTCCGAAACAGTAATCGGTATTTCGATTGTCGCAATCGGCACCAGCCTGCCAGAGCTGGTGACCTCGATTATGGCCGCCCGGAAAGGCAAAGCAGACGTCGCTTTGGGGAATGTACTGGGGTCGAACGTGTTCAACATTTTGGGTATCCTTGGCGTATCGGCCATCGTCTTCCCGTTCTCTTTGATAGAGACAGCGCCGATCGGCGTGCCGCTCGAAGTGGCGGCGATGCAATTCGGGCAAGCGGCGAGCATTGTGACCTGGACGGATATGGGCGCGCTTTTCTTATCCGTTTTCCTGTTATTTGTTTTCGCTTTTACGGGCCGAAAACTGGCGCGCTGGGAAGGCGGCATCCTGTTGACGGCCTACTTCCTCTATATCGGTATGCGCTTTGATCTCGTCCCGACGCTTGGAGGCTGAGATGTCAGAAAAGGACAATTATCAGGGGCTGCAGAACCTCGGGCAAGCGGCCGAAATACCAGCGACGCCAGAAGACGCGGTGCTCGAACGCGTGCCCAATCCACATCCTCATACGCTTTATCTCGCCCGATTTGTGGCGCCAGAGTTCACATCCCTCTGTCCTGTCACGGGCCAGCCGGATTTTGCTCATCTGGTCATCGATTATGCGCCAGCGGAATGGTTGGTTGAGAGCAAAAGTCTGAAGCTGTTTCTGACGAGCTTTCGCAATCATGGCGCTTTTCATGAGGATTGTACCTTGCAGGTCGGCAAGCAGATCGTTGATCTGCTCTCGCCGCGCTGGTTGCGGATGAGTGGATATTGGTATCCCAGGGGCGGAATTCCGATTGATGTGTTTTGGCAAACCGGACCGGTTCCCGAAGGCTTATATGTTCCAGACACCGGTGTGGCGCCGTATCGTGGACGCGGTTAGGTGGCCGCTTGCGCACAAGCAGTCGCAGCGTTTGGAATGGGCCAACATTCCAATGATTGCATTGGCGACGCCGCGATTCGGTCTATAACGCGCTAGATGGTAGACCCGGACCAAGATCCCCCTGAAGCGATTTGCGGGAGCGCCGAAGTTGGCGCATTGGCGCACCTATATCGTGCCGAGGTCTATCGCTCGACGATTTGGCGCCAACGTCTCGATATGACGACCAATTGGGCAGTGGTCTCGACCGGAATTGCATTCTCAGTGAGTTTCGCGAATGAGCAAGCCTCGCCGCTGCCAATCGTTTTGGTCGGCTTGCTATCAGCTCTGTTCCTGATCTTGGAAGCGCGGCGCTATCGCTACTTCTTCGTCTGGAAGTTTCGCGCGCGGATGATTGAGATCACCAATTATGTGCCGATCCTGCTCGGCAAAGGGGCACAGATCCCGCTGGATAAAGGCACCGCTTTGTCCGACGATTACATGCACCCGCGGCATCGGATTTCGATGATGCGTGCGGTCGGCCGACGCTTGCGGCGCAATTATGGTTGGTTGTTCGCGATCCAAGGGGTCGCCTATTTCGCCAAAATCGGCATGCATCCAACCGATGTGAGCAGTTGGGAGGAGTTTCTGTATCGCGCCCATATTGGTCCGGTTCCCGGTTGGCTATGTTTGTTGGCCGGAATTGGCTTTCACATCACATGGATTGTGTTTGCGATTTACACGCGCCAGCTTGAGCTATCCGACAATCGGATCACGTCAGACTATCTCGATCCTGAAATCGATGCCGATGTCGCGGACGAGCACGCGTCAGCCGCGCGTTAGCGCACGCTCGCATCGGTTGGGCCACCGACATTTCCGCCGTCACATTGATACCCCAGCATCCAAGTTGTTTTCGTCGATTCAGTGGATTTTTTACCGTGGAAGACTTTGCACGTACCGTTCCCGTTCAATACGTCTTGAACATCTGAACAGGGCATAGTGACCGATTTGACGAGGTCGAAATCTTGAGACGAAATTTGGATTTCCTCGAAATCCTTATGCTCTTTTTTTCGATGTTCATGGTTTTTTTGGCGCCCGCCACGATTTGCAATTTGTTGCCGGCTTTATCGCCATTCGCTTTTCGGGCTTTGACGACGATCGTTTGCGCCGAAGACGACTGGTCAATGTTTGAGCTGCCGTCCGAACCGCCGGTATCGCTGGTTCTATTCTTGAATTGTATGTTGCATTTGCCGTTGTTAATCGCGCACTTGGTTTGCGAAATATCGCATTGAGCAGCGGCTGGCGCGCCAGTCACTAGAGCGCTCAGAACCCAAAGGGACGCTGTTACACTTATCTTCGATTGCATGCGTTCGACTTGCCTCTTTGACGCTCGTTTGAGGGGCTATGTTCAACCTGCGGGTCTCAATATGACTCGAGCCACTGACACATATCCGAGTTTCCTTTCACGGTCGTGCTCGCATCATAGCTGCCCGGGCCTTTTGAATCGTTTTTGCAGCTATTACTGTTAAACGTCGTGCCTGCCATGTATTGGAACCAGACTTTGTCACTTCCTTTTTCATAGTAGTGTTTGCTGTCTTTGCGGCAGTTTTCATTCTCGCCAGCCTCGATCTTTCCGACCAACCAGACCTCAGATCCATCCGGCACGTCGTTCGCTTTTTCGATGTCATAGCAAAGGGCTTCATTCCCACCGATCTTGGCGCCTAATTTCTTGGACTTCTTCACGCCTTCTGGGGTCTTCCAATGAAGAACGACGGGATCGATATTGTAAGAACCGAAATTTGAAAGCGATAAATAGCCAACGTTCTTTTTAGCGGTGCTGTCAGCTGCGACGGTCGGGGTGGCAAACAGAGCCAATGCTATGGGAGCGATGAAAACAGGCAGCACGCGCATGGGCGATCTCCAAATCTAAAGTCGATTTCCATTCAAGCGGATTGGGGCGCTCGGCCAACTGTCGGATCCGCCAGGGCGGCCTGACTCAATTGGCTTGCGCTTCCGAGCCCCATCCTGTATGCCCGCGCTTTCCAGATTTTCGGGGTCGGTCAGCCATCGTCCCATATCAGATCAAAGAGGCATCCCGCGATGAAAGCCGAAGGCCATCCAGATTATCACTTCATCACCGTCGTCATGACTGACGGCACGGAGTATCAAACCCGCTCAACCTGGGGCAAAGAGGGTGATAGGCTTGTTCTCGACATTGATTCCAGTTCGCACCCGGCTTGGACGGGCGACCGGAATTCGACCCTCGACAGAGGCGGACGGGTCTCGCGCTTCAAAGACAAATTCAAAGGCTTTGTGTAAGGCCGGACCGATATCGCAACAAAGATCAAAAAGCTCGCTTCTTCGGATGCGGGCTTTTTATTTTAGGGGCGGGCGCTAGGGTCTGCGCTACATCGTGTGGAGGGGCGCGTTGAGCCGAAAAACAGTGATTGACCCACCCTTGGCGTGGGACGCGCTTGAGCGCCGCACCGGTTTTGCCGGTTTGCAAGACATCACCGACCGACATGTCTTGCCCTTACTGGCTGAGGCAAAACCACGGATTACTGAAAAGAACCCGATCAATGCGCTTTATGGCGGCGGCTGTTTCACAGCGATGTTTTTTGGGATCGTGTTTTTAGCGCTGACTTCGGCCTTTGGGGTGATTGGATTTATCGTCGCTGCAGGGATCGGATTTTTCGCGGCGCGTCCAATGATTGTGCGGATCGCAAAAACGTATATCAACCGAATGATTGCCGACTTGGAGTTTCGCCAGGCCGTTTTTGCGCCGCTCGCGCAGCATCTTGGCTTGCGCTATGTCGCGGCGCCTGGGGGTGGCCAAGGCATCGTTGCGCAGCAAAGCAAGGAAGGCCTCTTCCAAGCGAGCTTTGGTCGGCTGTTTGAGGCGCTCGAACAATATTCGGGACAAGATGAAGCCGTGGCAGCGGCGCGGGCCTCAGGCCTGGTCGAGCTGGCGACGGTGATCCATATTGGCGGCGCAGACGATGCAACAAAAAAGGCGCGCGAGACTGGGCTGACCCGCCTCGAAGATGGTTTTTCGGGCGCGCATGCGGGCCTTACGTTTGATGCCTTCGAAGTGGAACGTTCGCCGCGCCGAACCGATGACGGCACGACCTACCCTGCTGAGCATGCCTTGATCCTGGTCTTACAGCTGCCGCGCCCGCTGCAAAGCACAACGCAGCTCAGATCGCGCAAAATCGGCTGGCATAAG
>JBCCXW010000025.1:0-31294 GCA_039191105.1 Pseudomonadota bacterium | reverse complement strand
GGAACGCCGCTAATTGGCCGGTTGCTTATATATGATGGGCTCACCAGCGAGAGTCGTGTTCTGCAACTTCATCCGAACCCGGACTGTTCGGTCTGCGGCGCCTGAAACTTTCCTTTGACAGGGGTCATTTTTGACGGTTTTACGACACGGGGCTTAGTGGAGTAATCGGATGTTACGCAGAACGCTCGCCGTTAGTCTCACGATCATTGCGGTGCTTGCTGCCGGGTGGCTGGCACTGCGCCGCGCCGACATTCCTTATGACACATTAGAGACGGTTTACTCGGTCTCTGACTCGCAATTCATGACCTTGGATGATGGGCTAAAAATCCATTACACCGATACCGGGCCACGCGATCGGGCGACGCTGGTAATGGTGCATGGATTCTCTGCCTCCTTGCACACGTGGGAAGCGTGGAAAACCGATCTTGAACAAGATCATCGCGTGATCACAATCGATTTGCCAGGCCATGGTCTGTCGCGCGCCGAAGATCCAAAGCACGCAACGATCGAGCGGTTCGCCGAAGTCGTCCATCGCGTGACGCAAAACTTAGGCGCAGACCAATTCACATTGGCGGGCAGTTCGATGGGCGGAAACACCGCCTGGTCTTACGCCCTGTCTTATCCTGACACGCTCGAAGGTTTGATCTTGGTGGCCGCATCAGGCTGGCCCGATGATCCAGGCGAAGACGATGATCAGCCACTGATCTTCACCATTCTGGCTAATCCAATCGGCCGGGCGGTGCTTAAAGATCTCGATATGACCTCGTTCACGCGGTCAGGGCTGGAGGGATCCTACACCGACCAGTCCTTCGTGACGGACGCACTGGTTGAGCGTTATGTCGCGCTCTCCCGGGCGCCTGGCCACCGCGCGACACTGTTGGAGATTATGTCGCGCGACCGGGTTGAAGCCACGCCTGAGGCGCTTACGGAGATTACCGTTCCGACGCTGATCATGTGGGGGCGCGATGATAACCTTGTCCCGGTTTCGTCGGCCGCTAAATTCGCCGATGCGATCCCCCGTGCGCAAGTTATCATTTACGACCAAGTGGGCCACTTGCCGCAAGAAGAGCACGCGGCGCAATCCATTCAAGATGTGCGTGATTTCATGGTCGAAGTCGAATGGCATGCGCTCGAAGATGAGGCCATTATTCCAGCCGGAGACCCCCGCCTCGGCGCCAATGCTAACGCAGATGAGGGCGGGAATTGAACTTATTCGCTGCGGTTCAGATCTGAAAAGATCAGGCGCGTGAAGCGGGCCTCGGTGATGAATCCCCAAGCCCAGTCTTCGACCCAAGGCGATAGCGGCGCGGCGTCAAGCACGGCCTCAATCTCTTTACCGGCATCGATTTCGGCTTGCACGGCCGCCATTGTGCCTGACAACATTTCGATGGTGTCGGCGATATCTGCTTCTGTGGATAAGGGGCCGTGACCGGGAATGATCCGCGTGTCTTCATTGGTCATCTCCATCATCACATTCGACGCTGCGAGGAAGCCCGAAAATGATCCGCCCGCTGTGACATCGACAAATGGAAACATGCCGCTGAACATTAAATCACCCGTGTGGAGGACATCTGCTTCTTCGAAATAGATAAATGTGTCGCCATCTGTGTGCGCGCTCGGCGTATGGATCAGGCGCACCGTCTGTCCGTTTAAGTAAAGAGTCATCTCATCGTTAAACGTGATCACTGGCCAAGCGGTTTCCGCGATCGCTGGTGTCGTATTTTCTTGGCCGAAGAAATCGCGCGTGACATCAATAGTCACGCGGTCGCGGACGCCTTCATGCGCGATAATCGTGGCGCCGGTATCGGCAATGATGGCATTGCCGCCAACATGGTCACCATGCCAATGGGTATTGACCAAATAGCGCGGGGTGTCTTCTGCAATTTCATCGATTGCACTGAGAATCCCGGGGGCCATGTCTGCATACTGGCTATCAATAACGAACACACCATCGTCACCGGCCAAGACGCCGATATTCCCGCCACGACCTTGCAGCATATAAATTCCGTCGCCGAGGTCTGTCGTAATGATCGGTGTGGGCTGCGCTTGCTGAAGCGCTGGCAAATGGCCGCCATGTGCAAACGCGCCAGGGGCGGTCAAAATACTCATTGCGATAAGACTGGATGTGATCTTCATGCTTATATCTCCTGTAAAGTCACAAGAGATACCTCTGCGGATGCCACATGGCTATTCTTGATCGCCGCACCTGCGCAGCGCGCGTGTGAGGGCTAAGCCGCGCTCTCTTCCACAGTTTCGGGACAAAGCAAGGCGGTGAGCCCTTGCACGCCATCCGCCTCACGCAGCGCGGCGCGAAACTCGTCGCCGCGAAAGGCGCGGCTCACTTGTGCCAGCGCCCGTAAATGATCGGCCCCGGACGCAATCGGCGCCAGCAGCATGAAAATCAGGTCACACGGTTGACCATCAATCGCATCGAAATCGACGCCATCGTGCAAGCGAACAAACGCCCCGACGGGGTGTTCAAGACCAGAAATTCGCGCGTGTGGTATGGCAACGCCTTCGCCGACGCTGGTTGAACCGAGCTTTTCGCGTTCGATCACAGCATCAAAAATATCGCGGCCCTCGAGGCCGAGTTTCTCGCCGACCGCATCAGCGAGCTTGCCCAAGATCTGCTTGCGGCTCTCGCTCGCTTGCGGATTGAGAATGACACCCTCGGCGAGGAGGCTTGAAAGATCGTTTGCCATTTCGTTTGACCTATTGGTTCAATTGGCGGCGGAGTGACCGGCAGGGTCAACCCACCCGATATTCCCGTCAGCACGGCGATACACCATATTCAGGCCGCTGTGTTTCACATTTCGGAATAAAACGGCAGGGGTGTCTGACAGTTCCAGCTGCATCACGGCTTCAGAAACAGACATGGTTTTCACATCCGCTGCGGATTCAGCGACGATGAGCGGCGCTTCGCCTTTGTCTTCGGGCATTTCATCGGCGCTACCTTTGATGATGAAAGCATTGGCGGGCTCACTCGGCAGCGGCGATCGTTTGTGATGGTCTTTCAGTCGGCGATGGTAGCGCCGCACGCGTTTTTCCATCTTTTCCAGAGAGTCTTCAAGCGAGGCATAAGGATCGCTTGCGGCTCCGGTGGATTGTAAAACGATGCCGGACGGAAGGTGGACATTGCAATCGGTGACGATTTCATGTCCGCGCTTTTCAACCGTCACATTGGCATCGAAACTTCGGTCAAAATATTTTGTAACAGCGGCCTCAAGTCCGTCAGAAATGCGCTCCCTCAGCGCGTCTCCAACATCTAAGTGCCGACCTGCGATTTGTATTGTCACGGAAAACTCCGTTGGTTAGGTCCATAGTATAGCGAGCAATTCGAGCAAAGCGACCCCTCGAGCAATAATTCAATGGGGAACAGGGGATTGCAAGCCTCCATGGCATGACGGCTGTGTCACGCGCTTCGCTCATTAATCGCGCAGCAACTCGTTGATTCCGGTCTTGGATCGGGTGCGCTCATCGACCGTTTTGATAATGATCGCTGCTGCCAGCGCTGGGCCCCCATTTTTGCCCGGCATGCTGCCAGGGACGATTACCGAATAAGGGGGCACTTCACCATAGCGAACCTCACCGGATTGGCGATCGACGATTTTCGTTGATTGCGACAGGAAAACGCCCATTGCCAAAACCGAGCCTTCGCGCACGATCACGCCTTCAGCGACTTCCGCCCGCGCGCCAACAAAGCAATTGTCTTCGATAATGACGGGGCTCGCCTGCAGCGGCTCGAGCACGCCGCCAATACCAGCCCCGCCAGAAATGTGCACATTTTTGCCGATTTGAGCGCAAGAGCCGACTGTCGCCCAAGTATCGACCATTGTGCCGCGATCGACATAGGCGCCGATATTGACAAAAGAGGGCATTAGCACGGCGCCCGGAGCGATGTACGAACCGCGCCGGACCGTGGCCGGGGGGACGGCGCGAAATCCGGCATCAGCGAACTCGCGTTCTCCCCAACCTTCGAATTTGCTCGGCACTTTGTCCCACCATGTGCCTCGGTGTCCGGGGCCGCCCTCCATCACAGCGTTTGGATTGAGGCGAAACGATAAGAGCACGGCTTTTTTAAGCCATCCATTGACGTGCCAACCGCCTGTCCCATCGGGCTCAGCGACGCGGACTTCGCCGCTGTCCAAAAGCGATAGAGCCGCGTCCACCGCTTCTCGAATTTCGCCTTGCGTGTCGGTGTTTAAGTCAGAGCGATTGTCCCAGGCTGCGTTGATAAGCGCCGCTAAGCGATCAGGCATAGAGTGTCATCCTTTGGAGGATTTAAAGGGTTAGAGCGCGCACGAAGTGCGTTAGGTCGCGGGTCACATAGTCGATATGCGGGGGCAGGTCATCCCCAATTGTCGCCGGACGTGCCGAGACGGGCTCATGGCTCCAATCCTTGTCCGACTGAACGAGAACGGTGGCAAATCCCATCGCATGCGCCGGGACCAGGTTACGTGCCAAATCCTCGAAAAAAACAGATCGATGGGGATCAATCTCAAACCGCTGCAAAAAAGCATGATAAGACTCTAGATTTGGCTTTGGGGTAAACTTGCTATCCTCAATCGCAAATTGTCCATCAAACACATGGTCGAGCCCCATATATGCCGTCACCCGCTGTGCATGTCCGCGAGACCCATTGGTATAGACATATTTTTCCCCCGGCAGCGCTTGGATAGCGTCTGCCAATTCTGGTGTTTTTGGCAGCGGCGATAAATCGATCTCATGCACATGCGCGAGGAAATCATCCGGCGCCATGCCATGCATTGACATTAGCCCGTTCAAAGTCGTTCCATGCTCGGCATAATAGCGTTTTTGCGTCGCGCGCGCTTCCGCCCGGGGCAAACGCAGAAATCGGGCAACAAAATCGGTCATCCGCTCGTCAATCTCGGCAAACAAATCGCACTCTGCCGGGTAGAGTGTATTGTCGAGGTCAAAGACCCAAACGCGTCGATCACGCAGAGATTCGAGTGGCCGCGCCGAGTCAGCTGGCATCGACCGGTTCTCCGAAGTCGCGCTCGAAAAACTCAAACACCAGTTTGCGATTTACCGGCGCGGGGGTCGCGACAAATATGCCGGTCCGATAGGCTGCCTCTTCGCAAGCGCCGCGACCGGTAATCGCGAATTTCGCCTTGGAAACGCAGAACGCATCGCTGCCTTTCGTAAGTTTGCGTATATCGCCATCGCCAGATTCCATCTCAGCATAGGCAAACAAACCGGCTTGCAGCAGGGGTTCATCAATCACCCGAGCGCAGCCTCCGGCCTCTAACAGCCACCAGCCGCGACTCTCCCAGCCTTCACCCCGCCGACGGGCCATGGCGCTCCAAATCCGGTTTTCGGTTCGGTTGCAGAATGTCAGGCCGACATTGCGCGCGCGTTCAATCGCGGTTTGCTCAAGAATATCCATCAAGTCTGCATCTGTGGTGTTCGCGCCGAGGCCTTTGGAGGTCAAGAAATCGCCGATCGCGGCCCGCGTCTTACGACCGAGATAGCCATCGATTTGGCCGGAATAAATGCCCGCATTGTCCAGCAAACGTTGAATGCCTGCAGCGCTTGCTTGTTCCAGTGTGCGCTTATCGGTTTCGGTTAGCAGGGTTCGCCATGAATTGGCATTTTCGATCAGGACCGGCTGGAATTCGAGCGCGTCCATGCCGCGCGATTTGCAATCTGGAATATTGTCCATTTCAAAACTGCCGGTGGGATCGATGCAGAGTTTGGTGTTCCCACCCCAGATTTTAATGCCGCCGCGATGCGCCTCCGATGACCGCCCGAGGAGGAAATGAATGCCGGGTTGGAGACGGCCCTCGATGACTTTTTCGCAGATGCCGGGGCGCAATCGTGTCCACCCTTCGACCAGAACCCCCAATCCCTCATAGCGCCCGGTCGCCGCTTCAATGATGTAACTTGTCTGGTTGCAGACCTCCCAACCCCTCGCAGTGCTTTGCGCGGCGGCGTTGGCCGGGATCATCGCGGTCAGCAGGACCGCGACCCCCGCGAGCCACATTCTAATAGACAAACGTACCTGCACCATGTTCGGTAAAGAGCTCCATAAGCATGGCGTGTCGTTCACGCCCGTCGATGATAACAGCCCCGCCCACGCCCATGTTGACCGCTTTTGCCGCGGTTTCAAGTTTCGGAATCATACCTCCTGAGATGGTGCCGTCCGTCAGCAGCGCGTCTACTCGATCACGGCGGATCTCGCGCATCAGCTTGCCTTGCTTGTCGAGCACGCCTGGCACATCAGTGAGCAGCAGCAGCCGCTTCGCTTGGAGCGCTGCAGCGACGGCGCCGGCGGCGGTATCTGCATTAACGTTGTAGCGCCGATCATCATCCCCAACGCCAACTGGCGCGATCACCGGAATGATCGCATTTTCGCTCTCCATCAGGGCGTTCACGACCGAGATGTCAATTTTTTCAGGCTCGCCGACATAGCCGAGATCCACGACTTTTTCGATCTCGCTCGTGGTATCGCGCGTTGTGCGCGTGGCTTTGGTGACCCGCATCAAGTCGCCATCAGAGCCCGACAAGCCGACGGCTTTGCCCCCTGCGGCATTGATTGCGCGGACAATCGATTTGTTGATCGGGCCAGAGAGCACCATTTCGACCGCCTCCATCGTGGCATCATCGGTCACCCGCAGGCCATCTCGAAATTCAGATTGAATCCCAAGTCGGCCGAGCAGTTTGGCGATTTGCGGTCCGCCGCCATGCACAATCACTGGATTGGCGCCCAAATGCTTCAGCAGCACGACATCCCGCGCAAAGGCCTCGGAAAGGCGCTCATCGACCATCGCATGGCCGCCATATTTGATCACTATGGTGCGCCCGGCATATCGCTGAATGTAAGGCAGCGCCTCAGACAAAGTCGCGGCGGTCAATTGCGCGGAAGGAGGCTCAGGATCCGTCATGGCGCTGCCCTTTAGCCGGATTTGCCCGCCAGGCAAAGGAAAACAGGTATTTAGAATGGCTTAGCGCTGATCCCGCGCTGACTCAGCTGGTCCGATATCGAGCCGCATAAACACGCTATTTGGATCTTCGACATAATCCGAAAACGGGCGGCAATGCGCGAAACCGCTGCTTTCGTACAACCGTCGCGAGGGCTTAAAACCATCCATGCTGCCAGTCTCTAAACTGAGCGTCTGATACCCTCGCTTGCGGGCTTCTGACAGAATGAAATCGAGCATTTTTCGGCCCAATCCGTCGCCGCGCCGCTCGGCGAGCGTGTGCATTGATTTCAACTCGCCATGGGTTGGATCGAGCTCCTTGAGGGCGCCGCAGCCAACCAACGTGTTCCCGTCGCGCATCTCCCAAACGGTGACGCTTGGATCGCGTAGGCCGTCCATTGGCAAAAAATGGCAACTGCCGGGAGGGGAGAGGCTGAGCATGAGCGCCGCATGACGCTCGATCAGCGCCGCAAATTCGGGTGTCTCTAAATCCGCTTTCTGAATAAGGATCGACATATCAGCCCTCGACGATTTGTCCGATTTCGGCGCGCAGCTCCGCAATGCCAGAGCCCTTTTCTGACGAGGTGACACGCGGCACCGGATGTGCTGCGGGATGGGTTTTGAGCGCCGCTTGGATCGCAGCCTGAACCGATTCCAACGCTAAGGCTTTGATTTTGTCAGATTTGGTCAGGACGATTTGATAATTCACCGCGGCCGCATCGAGCATCTCCATGGTCTCGAGATCGGTGTCCATCAGACCCCGACGGCTATCGATCAGGAGGAAGACGCGTCGTAGATTGGCCCGCCCGCGCAAATAGCGTTTCGTCAGCTGGACCCATTTTGATTGTTGCTCGCGCGAGACTTTTGCATAGCCAAAGCCCGGCAAATCGACCAGCCAAAGGCGCCCTTCGCCGACATCGAAATAATTCACCTCGCGCGTTTTTCCGGGTTCTGCGGAAGAACGCGCCAAGTTTTTGCGATTGAGCAAGGCATTGATCAGCGATGATTTGCCAACATTGGAGCGACCGGCAAAGGCAACTTCCGGGCGATTGCCTTCGGGCAGTTGGTTGAGGCTCGCGGCGCCGAGGACAAATTTAACCGGGCCAAGACAAAGTTTGCGGCCAAGCTCTCGGGCGTCTTCTGAGAAGTCGCTGGCGGACCCCATCTATTCGGCTGGCGTCGATGAGCCGAGCCCGAACAATCGCTTGATCAGCTTATCCAGCTCCGTTTCCACACCGTTTCGCCGCATGATGAAATATTGCTGGCCCAGCGACAGGATATTGGACCAGACCCAATAGAGAACCAAGCCAGCGGCAAATCCACCGAAAACGAACATAAAGACAAAGGGCAGCGCCATCATGATCATGCGCTGGGTTGGATCGGGCGGCGGCGGCGAAAGCGCTTGAATACCAGCCATGGTGACGCCGTACAGGATCGGCAGGATCCCTATTCCGATAATCAGGCCTAAAATCGGGATGGCCTTTATGTCAGCCGCAGCCCAAGGCAGTAGGCCGAACAGGTTGCCGATCGCTGTTGGGTCGGGCGCTGACAGGTCATTGATGAACCAGAAAGACGCATGGCGCATCTCAATCGTCACATAGAGCGTCTTGTACAGCGCGACGAAAATCGGAATTGTGAACAGGATCGGCACGCAGCCTGCCAACGGATTGGCTTTCTCGCGCTGATAGAGTTTCATCACTTCTTGCTGCCGCCGCTGCGGATCGCCTTTGAAACGCTCTTGAATTTCTTTCATCGGCTCGGCCAGCTTTTTCATTTTGGCCATGGATTTGTAGCTCTGATTATAAAGCGGTACGAGCGGCAGCTTGACCAGGACCACGAGCGCGATTAGCGCCCAGCCAAATGAACCGACAACGCTTTGCAACCAGTTCAGGACAAAGAAGAGGCCTTTGGTCCCGTAATAAAGAATATTGCCCCAATCGATCGCGTCGCCAAACCGTGGTATCCCGGCATCTTGATACGCGTTGACCACGGCGTATTCCTTAGCGCCAGCGAAAATCTGATTGGCCATAGACTGGGTCTCGCCCGGCTCTAGCGTCATTGACGACGCTTGCACCAAGACTTCCAATTGATTGTTCTCACTGCCGACGCGCGCACGGAATCCCTCTCCTTGCTCTGGGACCAGAGCGGCCATCCAATACATGTCTGTCAGCCCGAGCCAGCCGCCCGTTTCCGCCACGCGAATACCATCTTCGGCTTTCTTGATCCCGCGGCCTTTAAATAGGTTGGCATAGTTGCGCCATGTCAGGGCACTATCAAAACTGCCCATCAAGCCCTGATGCGCAAACCCGGTTTTGCGGGACGAGCCAGGATCGGTCACATCGAGAAACTCTTTCCACTCACCATAACGACGGACCGCACCGACCGGGATTAATGTGCGAGGTTCAGTCCCGAGATTGGTGATCGAATCGGCGAAGGTGAACATGTAGTTTTCGTCGATGCTAATTGTGCGTTCAAAGCGAAGCCCTTCTTTTTCAAGCGTCAGCGTGGCTGTGTCATCGCTGCCAAAACCTGTCTCAGTGGTCGTCCAGGAATCGCGATAGCCAGCGATTGGACTACTGCCTTCGAACCAATTCCAACCGACGGTATAGCCACTCGGTGCATTCGCGGGGCGCAACAGTCGAAGCTCTTCGGTTTTTTCGACCGTGCGATAATGATCTTTCAGATTGAGATCATCGATCACCGCGCCGGTCAGATTAATCGAGCCATCGACGCGCGTCGCATCAAACGTTACGCGCGTGGTTTCGGTCAGCGCTTCATCGACGGTTTTGATGACCTCTTCGAGCGGCTCGGCAATGCCAATAGGCTCAATGCCTTGCTCGGCCTGCGCGGCGGCGCGTTGCTCATTTGCACGCTTGGTTTGTGGCTCCAGAACAAAAGCCTGATAGCCAAACACAAAGACAATCATCAACGCCATCGCGATGATGAAATTGCGTTGATCCTGAGGGTCCATACCGTTTTGTTGGTTAGGCAACATGGGGCAAAGAGCGTCCTATGATATAAAAAGAGGGGTCAGGCCGGACCTGTCCCCGCGGAGATTTGCTGCGCGAGGCTTATCAGCGCGCTTTCCATATCGTCAAGCAGGCGCTGCCAGCCAATGGTCGCAGTGTCCATTCGGGCAATGAAGACATAATCTGTTCCGGCGTGACCGTGAAGAGGCAGGAGCAGGCGCGCCGCTTCGCGCATCCGGCGCTTGGCGCGGTTCCGTGTCACTGCGTTGCCGATTTTTTGGGTCGCCGTGAACCCAGCGCCAATCAGGGTCGCGCCTTCGCGCCTGCGGGCTTGAACAACCAGCGACTTGCGCCGTTCGGATGCGCCGCTGCGGACAAAAAGAAACTGGGGCCGCGTCTTCAGACGAACGACCCCAGTTTCGATCAAATCGTGTTGCGCCATGAGACGCCCCTAATAGATCCTGCGCTTAGGCAGACAGTTCCTTGCGGCCTTTCGCGCGGCGGCGGGCCAGAACTTTGCGGCCATTCTTGGTGGCCATACGGGCGCGGAAGCCGTGCTTGCGGGCGCGCTTAATGCGGCTTGGCTGAAATGTGCGTTTCATCGGCGTTTCGCCTCAAATAGCTGGGTTGATCTCGAAACCGCGGCTATTACGTGCGCGACCTGGCAAGGTCAAGAGTGATCCCGCAGGATTCACAGCCGCGCAATGGCTTCAATTCCTGCTCACGGATCAGTGATGGTCCGGGACCAGACTGTGACGTGCATCCCTGGCCGCCGCCGCATATATGGGCCGCGAACAAAGCTTGTAAAAGGGACGCCAAATCTATGTTACGCACAGTGTTAACTGCTGGAGCCTTCGCGATGACGCTGACTGTTGGATCTGCCGCGGCTGATGACACAGAGTTGCATGCCGCTTGGGATCAAATCCTTAGCACCTACGTGGTGGAAGGCGACGATGGTGTGAACCGTTTCGACTATGGCGCGCTCAAGGCCAATACGGACGATTCCGCGAAGCTTGACGCATATCTGGCGCAGTTTGCGGGCCTTGATCTTGAGACGCTGGACGAGAATGAGCAGTTTGCCGCCTTTTCAAACATTTATAACGCGCTGACAATCCAATACATCGTTAGCCGCTACCCAACCAAGTCGATCCGATCCGGCTATATTGTTGGGCCTTGGAAGCGCGTGTTTACCGAGATCAATGGCGAAACGGTCAGCTTGGATCATATCGAACACCAGATTTTGCGCGTCGAGTGGAATGATCCTCGCATTCACTATGCGGTAAATTGCGCCGCTTATAGCTGCCCAAACTTACAGACCGATGCCTGGTTTGGGGAGACTTTGGACGCAGATCTCGATGCTGCTGCGCGCGCATATGTGAACGATCCGCGCGGCGTCACCATTCGCAGCAATGGAACGCTCCAGGTGTCGACAATTTACAAATGGTTCCGCGAGGATTTTGGCGGATCGAATGATGGCGTGATTGATCACTTATTAGAGTTCGCTGAGCCAGAGCTTGCCGCTCAAATCGAAGCGAAGAGAAGAATTACCAAACACGCGTATGACTGGGATTTGAACGACGTCGAATAGGCGCCGGTCTCAAACCGCAAGAAAAGGAAACAGGCCATGACAGAGACCGTCGAAACAAAGCAACGCCCGATCTGGATCAAGCTATGGCCCGTCTATCTCATCGCGGCAGTGATGATCGGCGCATGGCAGTATGGTGTGTTCCAGTATTTATCGCTTGAGACCCTGCGTGAGCAGCAGGAGGTTCTGCAAGGATTTGTCGCAAACAATCTCGCTTTGGCGGTCGCGATCTTTGTCCTGATCTACGCCGCTGCAACGCTGTTCATGATCCCCGGGGCGCTGTGGATCACCATTGCGGGCGGGTTCCTATTTGGGCTCATCGGCGGATCTCTCGCGACCATAGCCGGTGCAACTTTGGGCGCCAGCATGTTGTTCTTTGCCGCGAAAACCTCGATTGGCAGCGCGCTCAGAGAGCGGGCCGGGCCGTTTATGGCCAAAATGGAAGCTGGATTTAATGAGAACCCTTTCTCTTATATGTTTGCGCTTCGCTTATTGCCGGTTGTTCCTTTTCCGGTGGCCAATATTGCCCCGGCGCTGCTTGGCGCGAAGTATCGCGAATACGTAATCACGACAGCGATTGGCATTATACCGGGTGTCGTGGCCTATACTTGGGTCGGCTCCGGCCTCGGTGCGACCTTCGCGGCAGGCGAAGATCCAAACCTTGCCATCATTGCCAGGAACATGCTGCCAGCCCTCGCCGCGCTTGGCGTCGTCGCGCTCATCCCCGTCATCTATAAGAAAATTACCGGTCGCAAAGCCGACCCTGTGGAGGCCTAAATGTCTGACTCAATTGCTCCCCCAACTGCCCGCATGGCCGACACGGACCTAACGGAAACCAAAACCATGGCCACCGCCCCCGCTGACACCAATAAGAAGCGTAAACTCAAGGCCGATTTAATTGTCGTTGGCGGCGGTTCTGGTGGATTGTCGGCCGCGGCAGGCGCCGCCATGCTGGGGTTGAATGTGATCCTCTATGAGCGCGCCGAGATGGGCGGCGATTGCCTCAACTATGGCTGTGTCCCGTCGAAAGCCCTCCTGACCGCTGCGAAGTATGCTCAGACCGCGCGTGAGGGGGAAAAGTATGGCATCACCACAAGTGCACCGGTGGTCGACTGGGAAAACGTCAAAGCGCATGTGCGCAAAGCCATCGACACAATCGCACCGGTCGATAGCCAAGAGCGCTTCGAAGGCCTCGGCGTAACGGTCATTCGTGAGCATGCACAGTTCAAAGACGGGAAAACGGTGACCTCTGCAACCACGGAAGCGACGGCTCGGCGGATTATTGTTTCAACCGGCTCCGTTGCCTTCATCCCGCCAATTCCGGGTCTCAACGAAACCCCATACATTACCAATGAGACCGTGTTTTCTCTGCCGGAACAGCCGAAACACCTGATCATTCTGGGCGGCGGTCCAATTGGGATGGAAATGGCGCAGGCGTTTCAGCGTATCGGATCAGATGTGACCGTGATCGAAATGGGCAAAGCCCTCGGACGCGCTGACGCCGATCATGCCAAAATTGCCATCGATGCGATTCGCGAAGAAGGCGTCGCCGTGCTGGAAGGGCACAAAGCTGTGCAAATCTCCGGTACGACGGGCAATATTTCGGTCGAGACCGAAAGCGATGATGGGCCAAAGACAATTTCTGGATCGCATTTATTGGTCGCGGTTGGCCGCCGCGCGGTCCTCGATGGGCTTAACCTGGAAGCCGGAAATGTCGACTATGACACGCGCGGTATTCAAGCCAGCGACAAACTGCGCTCGGTCTCAAACCCGCGTGTCTGGGCGCTTGGCGATGTCGCCGGGCAGGGCCAATTCACCCATCTGGCCGGTTGGCATGCGAGTGTCTTTACACGGCGGGCCTTTTTCAAACAGGGCAGCAAAGCGAGCGATCTGCCCTTGCCCGCAGTGACCTATGTTGCGCCAGAAGTCGCGCAGGTTGGCCTGACTGAGGCGGAAGCGCGCGAGCAGTATGGCGATAGCGTGACCACCTCCTCATTTCCCTTTCATGAAAACGATCGGGCGATTGCCGAGGGCAAAACGCTCGGCGAGGCGAAACTGATCATCCGCAAAGGCAAATTGCTTGGCGCCTCTGTGGTCGGCGACGGGGCAGGCGATATTATCCAAATTGTCGGCTATGGCATGTCGAATAAGCTCGGCGTACAGTCTCTCACCAATTTCATCTCGCCTTATCCGACACGTGCCGAGATCGTGAAGCGCGCTGCGAGTGCGCACTTTACGCCAACCGTGTTTGGCAAAGCTTCGCGGACTTTGGTTGGGTTGCTGCAACGCATCCCTTAAGTTACGTCCCGAGGGGTGAGTGACGCATCGAATATCGGCGCCCCGAGGCGCAAATTGCGCTGGCGGGACGGTTTGTCGTTCAGACTGTTCCTCATCGCCATAACAACGGTTTTGATTGTGGAGGCGCTGATCTTTGTGCCGAGCGCGACCAATTTCCGCAATGATTGGCTGAAGGACCAAATCGAAGCCGGGCGGCTTGCGGCCTTAGCGCTAGAGGCCGCGCCGAGCCGGATGGTGTCCGAAGAACTTGAAAAAGAGTTGCTCAATAGCGCGATGGTCTTGGCCGTTGCCGAGCTTTATGATGAGCGCCGCGATATGATCCTCAATCCGGGCGAAGAGATCTGCTGCACGCGCAAAATTGTGCTCTACGATGAAGGTCCGGATTTTTCTGAAATCATGGATACGCTCGGAACGTTTTTTGCGCCGCGCGATCGGTTTTTGATCATTCGTGCGGCCGGTTCACAGCCAGGGCGTGTGATTGAAATCGTTGTGGACGAAAAGGGTCTGCGCGGCGAAATGGAAGCCTATGGGCTGAATATTCTCGGCCTGTCCTTGCTCATCTCAGCGGTGACCGGAGGGCTCATTTACCTAATGCTGCTGTTCGCGGTTGTACGCCCGATTCAACGCGTGACGCAGTCGGTTGAGCAAATCAGAGACGATCCGGGCAGCTGGAAGCGACGGCTCTCGCCAACGCCGCGCAGCGATGAGATTGGGCGGGCCCAGAATGCGCTATCCGATATGGAAGAGGCCGTGTCGAATGCATTTCGCCAGCAAGAACGCTTGGCGCAGCTCGGCGAAGCGGTGGCTAAAATCAATCACGATTTGCGCAATTCGCTCGCTACCGCACAATTGGTCTCAGACACCTTGTCGCGTTCCGAGGATCCGCGCGTCGCGAAAAGCCTTCCGCGGCTCGAGCGGGCCCTAGAGCGCGCGATCAATTTGGCCAGCGATACGCTAAAATATGGCCGCTCAACGGTTCCCGAGACCAATCTCCAAAAAATTCAATTGCGTGATCTTATCGATGAAGCTGGAATGGAAGCCTTGGCCGCATATGAGGGTGTTACATTTACCAATGAAGTGATCGCGGATGCCTGCATATCAGCGGACCCCGACCATTTGCATCGCATTTGCGCGAACTTGATCCGCAATGCGGCCGAGGCAATGTCGGGCCAAGGCGCTGTCTCGGTCGGATTTGATGGCAGCGCGCTGAGCATTGTCGACACTGGGCCAGGACTGCCGCAGCGCGCCATCGATAATCTGTTTAAGCCGTTTGCGGGTTCTACGCGGAGGGATGGCACCGGCCTTGGCCTCGCCCTGTCACGCGACCTAGCCCGCGCTATGGGCGGCGAGTTGGCGCTTGACGAAACCAGTGATGCGGGCACCCGATTTATGATCTTTTTGTCCGCCCAAGCAGATTAGTCAGCGATGACGATCGCGGCGAACAGGCCGACAAGCGCGAGCGTCAAGCCAAACCAGCCCCACCAAGGCGCAAACCGTTCCCTTGGTGGCGGGGCAATCTCCGGGGCGGCGAGTTTGGCTTCGAACTGATCCATCACGTCCGGCAAGCGTTTCAGGCGATCCGCCACATGCCGAATGTTTTGTGCGACAAGTTTTGTCGCGCCGGCTGGACCGAGATTTTGAGTGATCCAGTCTTTCACAATCGGTTCGGCAGCAGTCCAAATATCATGGTTCGGATCAATCGTCCGAGCCACGCCTTCGACTTGCACCATGGTTTTTTGCAAAAGCACCAATTCCGGGCGCAGATGCATACCGAAAGTGTGCGTAAAATCGAGCAGTTGCAGCAAAAGACGACCCATTGAAACGTCGTTGGCTGACTTGCCGTGGATGGGTTCGCCGACGCTGCGCAGCGCTTGCGCGAAATCACCGACGGATTTGTCCGCCGGGACATAACCGGCTTCGAAATGGACTTCTGCAACACGGTGATAATCGCGGCGGAGAAAGCCCCATAGGATCTCAGCTAGGAACCGGCGCTCATTCAGTCCTATTCGACCGATAATGCCAAAATCGACCAGTGCCAGGCGCCCGTCCGGCGTCACGATCATATTGCCTTCGTGCATATCCGCATGAAACACCCCGTGATGAATCGCATGATCGAGGAACCCTTGCGTGACCCGATTGGCCAGTGCGGCGCGGTCAACATTTGGTGTTGCAGCGGCATCGGGATCAGTGAGCGGTTTACCGTCGACCCACTCCGTTGTGAGCACGCGTTTGCCCGACCGCGTCCAATCGACTTCCGGGATCAGAAAGTGCGCCGCGCTTGAGGAGAGTTCGTGCATTTCGTCAGCGCCGCCCGCTTCAAGACGCAGATCAAGCTCTTTCTCCATCGACATCGCAACTGTTTCGGTGAAGGCGACCGGCTCCAGCCGGCGGCTTTCTACATTCACGTGTTCGATGGTGCGGGCCGCGCGTTTCATCGCGCGCAATTCGCGCCCGATCACGTCTTCGACCCCCGGACGTAGGATTTTGACGGCTCTCGCGCCGTCCTCTGTTTGCAAGCGGTGCACCTGGGCGAGCGAAGCGGCGGCAATCGGCTCAGACAGATCGGCAAACAGAGCCTTGGCTTTGTCGGCACCAAACTCCGCCGCCAGCGCATTGAGCGCCGCCGCCATGGGAAACGGTGGCAGCTTGTCTTTCAAGCGCGACAAGTCGGTCGTTGTTTCGACGCCAAAGACGTCCGGCCGGGTGGCGAGAAACTGACCGAGTTTGATGTAAGCCGGCCCGAGTTTTTCCAGCGCCGCGGCCAGGCGTTCGCCCGGTCGACCCTTGGCGCCGCCGCCAAAGGCCCGGAGCGTTTTCCCGGCCAATTTGGCAGGAAAAGGCAGGCGTTCATGATACTCGCCCGGCAGGATTACATCATGGCGTGCCAAAGCTGTGCCAACACGCAGCAATCGTCCATAATCCGCCAGCGCTTTGAACATGGCCTAGATCGCCCAGCCAAAATGCAGCGCCGCGATGCCGCCAGAAAAATTGGTCACAGAGACGCGCGAAAAACCAGCTGCTTCAATCTCCGCTTTAAACGTGTCTTGATCAGGGAATTGCCGGATGCTCTCAATGAGATACTGATAGCTCTCGCGATCGCCTGCGATCAGTTTGCCGGCATTGGGAATGATGCTGAAACTGTAAGTGTCATAAGCTTTTTGCAACAAGGGCGCTGTCATTTGGCTGAACTCGAGGACGGCGAGGCGTCCCCCAGGTTTCAAGACTCGGCGGAATTCCCGCAGACCGGCCATCCGGTCGGCAAAGTTACGAATGCCAAAACTGATGGTGACGGCGTCAAAGCAGCGCTCTGAATACGGTAAGGTCGTGCCGTCGGCGCAGACCCAGCTGAGCTGGTCGCCCCATCGCGCATTATCATCGCGCGCTTGTCCAGCGACAAGCATCGCCTCATTAATGTCGCAGACCGTCGCGCTGGCGGGGCGCGGATCGCCGCGGCGCTCACCAGCGGCAGCCGCGAGGCTTAAAAAGGCGCGGGCAAGCTCACCGGTACCACCAGCAACATCGAGCAAAGCCTCGCCGGGCTGCGGGTTCACGCGGTTCATGGTGTCGTGTTTCCAAAGCCGATGAATGCCCATCGACATGACATCGTTCATGACATCATATTTTGGCGCGACAGATCTAAAAACGCTTTTGACCCGATCGACTTTCTCGTCCGGTGTGACAGATTCGAATCCAAAAGAAACAGTGTCTTGCTCACTCATACAGCCCATTTAGGCCGATAAGTCTTAAAGGGCTATGGGCACGTGTGTCGCGGAACTGTTTTTGGCCCGCCTGCCTGTTTCCGCTCGAACGTTCGGCTCTGCTTTTCGAGGCCGTCGATCACGCAGCTCAGCAGAACAAATCGGGAGAGATGGCTTCGGTCCAGACCCAATTGGCGCGTGCAGCCGCTGGACCTCACGAATGCGCCTTGACGGGCGCGAGTGCGGATTTCGAGCATTTCAAAGACATCGCCCAAATTCGCCCGCATTTGGTGTGTTCTATTCGCGGTATGGGTGTGAGGTCGCGAAGCTTGAGGCTGTTTCAAGCCGTTCACCAGGATGCCAGACACTGGCAAATCTTGGCACTGTCCGGCCTGTTTACACTCTCTCTCACCAGCAGTGATTTTGGCGCGCGACCCTTCGCGTTGCTGGCGGCTTGCGTGGGCGCTCTGTTTGCGCAAACGGCCGGCACGATTTGGACGAATGCCCGCCGCGCGCGCCGGCAAGTGCCGTCTGGCAGCCATTGGCGCCGCTCCAGCCAAGCGGCTGGGTTGGTCGGTTGGTTTGCCGACTTTCAGTGGAAATCAGCGCTCGTTACCTCTTTGTCATTGGCGATTCTGCTGCGCGCAAATTCGCTGTGGTTCTGGCTAGCGGCGGGGTTTCTCGCGATCACCGCAAAGTTCCTGATCCGGTATCGCGGCAAACACATTTTCAATCCAGCTTGCATCGGGATCGTCGCGGTTACTCTGGTTGCGGGCAATGCGGCTTGGGTGTCTCCCGGGCAGTGGGGTCAGACCTTGATCTTTGCAGCGTTTGCGATTGGCTTTGCGGCGCTGGTGCTGTCGAGCGCAAAGCGAATCGATCTCGCATTGGCCTTTCTGATCGGCTTTGCCGCGATGCTAATTGGGCGCGCATTGTATTTGGGAGACCCAATGACGATTCCGCTGCATCAGCTCCAATCCGGCGCGCTGCTCGTCTTTGCCTTCTTTATGATTACGGACCCGCGCTCGACACCGGACTCGCGCCCAGCGCGATTGATTTTTGCGATGGCGGTCGCAGCACTCGCCGCATGGATGAGCTGGGAGCTGCATATTCGCGGAGCTATGCTCTACGCGCTTGCAGCTCTTGCCCTGCTGACCCCGATACTCGATCGGCTGCTGCCCGCCCGCCGATTCCAATGGACCCCCACGGAGAAACAGCCCGATGACCCTCAAGCAGCTTCTGGGGGCGTGCGCCCTCGGCCTCGTCTCGTTCGCGCTTAGCGCCCCAGCAGCATCAGCGTTTTGCGGGTTCTATGTCGCCAAAGCCGATACGGACTTGTTCAATGATGCCTCGAAAGTGGTCTTGGTGCGCGACCAGGATCGCACCGTCATCACAATGGCGTCGGACTATCGCGGTGAGGCCAGCGAGTTCGCGATGGTCATCCCGGTCGTTGATGTTCCGGAACGCGAACAGATCAATGTCGCGAACCCGGCGCTGGTCGACCATCTCGACCAATACACAGCGCCGCGACTGGTTGAGTATTATGATGAAAACCCATGCTTTCAGCCAAGCTTGCGGAACATTGCGCTTGCCTCTGAGGGATCGCAGATGACGTTCGCAGACGAGGTTTTTCTAGAACCCGAAGTTCTCGGCGTTACGATTGAAGCCGAGTACGAAGTCGGTGAGTATGACATTCTCATCCTGTCGGCCGAACAAAGCGACGGCCTGATCACCTGGCTTAATCAAAATGAATATCGCATTCCAGAAGGCGCTGAGTCCGTCGTGGGCGCTTATCTGAAGCGCGGGATGAAGTTTTTCGTCGCTAAGGTAAATCTGGAACGCCATGATGGCTCGGCGCTCTTGCGTCCGATTCAAGTCGCTTATGAGGACGAGAATTTTATGCTGCCCATCCGCCTCGGCACGGTCAACGCTGAAGGCCAGCAAGAGCTGTTCGTGTTTGCGATCACGCGCCAGGGACGCGTTGAGACGACCAATTACAAAACCGTCAAACTGCCCTCCAATATGGACATTCCGATCTTCGTAAAAGACGATTTTGGAGCCTTTTACAAAGCCATGTTCGAACACCAAACGGAGAAAGAAAACGGCAAGGCCGTGTTTATGGAATATGCCTGGGATATGTCTTGGTGCGACCCGTGCGCGGCTGATCCGCTCTCACGATCGCAATTGCAAGAGCTTGGTGTGATGTGGCTTGATGAAGGCCGTCAGGATGAGCGCGAACCTCCTTTCCGGCCGGGATCGCAGCCTGTCGATGCATTCGTGACCCGGCTGCATGTGCGCTATGATGGTGAGCGGTTTCCAGAGGATCTAAATTTTCAGGTCACCGGAGACCGGGAAAACTATCAAGGCCGCTATGTTTTGCGTCATCCTTGGCGCGGGGACTCCGAAAGTTGCGAAGCGGCTCAGGCATATACACAAGGTCTCGTCGCGCGTTGGGATAAAGAGGCTGAAAATCTGGTTAAGCTGACCGGCTGGGCGCGTGATGACATTCGGCAGAAAATGGCAGATGGCGGATTTTCAGCGGCTGCGATCGGGGAAACAGAGATCGAATCTGAGCGCAACTGGTGGCGTCGTCTGTGGGGACGTGACTGAAATCGACTGAAATTAAATCGATCAAAATCAAATATTTAGATCATTATGGCGTGGGAGTGGTAAGCGACTTGCACGGCAGCCTCTGATAAGGGGTTTGCTTATGCTCTCACGCCGCGATTTATTATTTGGACGCCCAGCCTCGGTCGACACGATGTTGTCTTCAGAAGAGGGCGCAACCGCTATAGAGTATGGATTGCTGGTCGGGTTGATCGGCGTCGTTTCAATCGGAACGCTGTCACGGCTTGGCAAGCGCCAGCGCCGTAACCTAAACTGCATCAATCGCGCCTTGCGCGGACGCGCGCAGAGCCGCTTTTGCGAACGGCGCACCGCTTAGCGCTGGCAGCTGCTGCAGAAAAACGTCGAACGCCCGGATTGGACCAGTCTTTGCACATGCGCATCGCACTGCTGACATACCGCCCCTTCGCGATCATAGACCGCGAATTGCTTCTGAAAGTATCCCAATTCACCGCTGGCGCTGGTAAAATCCGAAATCGATGAACCGCCAGCCTCGATGGCTTCTGCGATCACCGCATTGATGGCGGGAGCGAGCCGTTCAGCGCGTTTTCCGACCACCGAGCGGGCCTTGCGTCTCGGGCTGATGCCGGCGCGAAACAGCGCTTCGCAGACATATATATTGCCGAGCCCGGCAACAATGCTCTGATCCAACAATGCGGCTTTGATGGGCGCAGCTTTCCCGTTCAATGCGCGATTGAGATGGTCCGCGTTGAACTGATTGCTCAAAGGCTCAGGGCCGAGATGCGCGATCCGTGGATAGGACTCAAGCTGCGCTGCGGGCCAGATCTCCATGAAACCAAAGCGACGCGGATCATTGTAGGTCACACGGGCGCCATTTTGCATGTGAAAGATGATATGATCATGCGCTGGGTCGGTGCCTGGATTGTGGTGGAAGTCGGCCGTTGCCGCATTGTTAATGGTGAAGCGTCCGGACATTCCAAGATGCATGATCAGCACTTCCTCGGTCGAAAGGCGCGTGACGAGGAATTTCGCACGGCGACCGATTTGAAGCACGCGCGCGCCCTCCATCCGATGCTGAAAATTCTCAGGAAAGGGGAAGCGCAGATCCGGACGGTTGACCTCAAAGCGCGAGATGACTTGCCCTTCCATGACCGGGCTAAGGCCGCGCCGGACCGTTTCAACTTCGGGGAGCTCAGGCATGTTAGGCAGGTATGCGGCTTTCCGGGCGCGCACAAGCCGGACGGCGCAGCATTTCGACGCTTGTGTTCAGCTGCCAGTCAATCGTCTTCGCGAGCCTATGTCGTCAAATCGTTAATTATGTTAACCCTTGCGATCTGTTGAACCGTGGAGGGAGCAATGATGAGATTTACAACCACTGCCAGCCTAGCGGCCATTTGTGCCGCCTGTGCGACCGTTGAGAGCCAGACGGCGGATTTGGTCGAGACCGCTGTGAGCGAACCTGAAGAGGTTATGGAGGTGATCGAGCCAGCGATGACCGCTGAGAAAAAAGTCAAACCCCCCGCAACGGATTATACGCCGATCGCCAAGCGCGTGGTGACCGAAGCTGCGGGTGTCCAACCTGGTGACATCGTGGTCCTGACGGTTTCGCGCGCTGAGCTTGAAATCGCCGACGCTCTGGTCGAACAGGTTTGGATTGCCGGCGGGCAACCGGTCGTGATCCTAGATACGCCGATGGCCGATCGCGGCGGACTCATGAACGCGCCAATGGAGATGCTTTCGCAATCACCGAAAGGTCAAATGGCGATTGCTGAAATGGGCGATGTGTTTATCGATGCCTCAGCCATTTCGGATCCAGGGATTTTTGCGGATGTCCCCGAAGAGCGACTCAATCTCGTTCGCGAGGCGTCGATTGAATTGTCAGCGATGTTCGCGACCAAGCAGGGCCGCTCAGTGGATCTCGGCCAGGCGGGCGGCATCCCAACCAAAGCCTACGCCAAGAGCCGCGGCGCGGATTATCAAACGATGCGCGCGAATTTCTTCGAAGCCTTGGCGGTGCCGATCGAAGACCTTGCAGCAGCTGGTGCCGTCGTACAGAGAAAAGCTTTGCCCGGATCGTCGATGCGTTTGACATCTCCTTTGGGCACCGATTTGACCTTCACGCTGGCCGATGATGAGACGCGTTTAAGCGCGGGTATCGCGGCGGACAATGATACCGGCGAAGGCCTGTCGACGACGTTTTTGCCGGCCGGAGACTTCTATGCCTGCGTCGACCCGAGTTCCGTCAATGGGACTTTGGTGCAGTCTTCACTCTCATTTCGCGGTGTACCGGTGACCAATATATCGATGAGCTATACAGATGGAATGATGACGGAGATTTCCGCCGAGGCAGGCGGCGAGTTGGTGTCCGCCTATTTTGATGAACTCGATGATGCGAGCAAAATGCTCACGGTGATCAATCTTGGCCTTAACCCCGCGAGTCAACCAATCGATGGCTCTGATTATCTGTCATGGGAAATGAGCGGCATTGTGACCGCGGCGCTCGGCAACGCAATTTGGGCGGGATGCGGCTCTGATGCGGAAGGGTTTTTCGCCGTTCATTTGGATGGGACAACACTCTCGGCCAGTGACGCAATAATCGTGGCGGATGGCGCATTGGTCACTGATTAAGACCCCCCGAGCGAAGCCGTATCGACACGCAGAGAACCGGCTTCGCTCAAATGAGGGTGGTGTTCTTATTGTCTTCACGTACGAGCGTCTTTAAGCTTTTCTTCTGCGGTGCTGAAGGTTTCGGACAGACCATCGCCTAACGATTGTAGGCTCACGAATATGGCCACGGCTAAGAGTGCGATGATTAAGCCGTACTCGACCGCGGTCGCGCCATTCGTTTCGGTGAAAAATCTGCGCATTAGGGTGCTCCGGCGGGTCTCGGTGCCGCAATCCCCTATGACGAATTTGAGCGCTTTGTTTAGAGCGGCCGGCTCAAAAGAGCCTTAGCGTTAAACCAAAAATTTCAACGACCACCTTCGCTTCGGCGTTAAGCTCTCATTAAATCGTAACCACGACTTTGCCGAGCGCTTTGCGGTCGATGAGATATTGGATCGCCTCGCCGCCACGATCGAGTGGGAAAGTCTCAGAGACGTGCGGTTTGATTTTGCCGGCTTGGTACATGCCAAACATTTCCGTCAAATTGGTTTGATTGGCGGCCGGATCACGCGCCACCGCGGCCCCCCAAAATACACCGCGAATATCGCACGATTTGAGCAGAGTGAGGTTGAGCGGGATTTTCGGGATGCCTGCCGGAAAACCAATGACCAAGAATCGGCCTTCCCAATTCATCGCGCGAACAGCTGGTTCGGCATAGTCACCGCCGACCGCATCATAAATGATGTCGACCCCGCCCCCACTGGCTTCTTTGATTTGATTTGAAAACGCTTTTTGCTGACCGCGATCAAGGTTGCCGCGTTCGTAAACCAGCCCCTTATCCGCCCCTTTGGAGAGACAGAAATCGACCTTTTCTCGTGTCGAGCAGGCCGCAATGACCTCTAGTCCCATGACTTTGCCAAGTTCGACGGCAGCAATTCCGACGCCGCCCGCGGCGCCAAGCACGAGCAGTTTCTCGCCGGGTTTGGGATCAGCCCGGTCCTTCAGGGCATAATATGAGGTCCCATACGTCATCACAAAAGCGGCAGCCTCATCGAATGGCACGCCATCGGGGATCGGAATGCAACGCGCCGCATCCAGCGCCAGCTCTTCGCGCATGCCCCCCCAGCCGCAAGAGCCGATGACCCGCTGACCCACTTCCAGGTTTGTCACTCCTTCGCCAACCGATTTGACGATGCCTGAAACTTCCCCACCCGGGCTGAATGGGCGTTCCGGCTTGAACTGATACATGTCTTGAATGATCAATGTATCAGGGAAGTTCACGCCGATGGCTTTGACATCGATGATCACTTCGCCTTTGCTGGGCTGAGGGCTTTCAATGTCTTCCAGAACCAGCGTTTCTGGACCACCTGGGGCCTTGGAGAGCAGCGCTTTCATCTCAGGTTTCCTCATCTCATTCGTTGACGGAGCTTTGGTAGCCATGGCAACCGGCGCTGTGAAGGACTGACGTAGCGGAGACACCCAGTTTGGACAAAACGGTTCTATTTTGGGGCCTGATCGGGGTTTTGGGGTTTGCTTTCGTGCTGGCCGTACAGATGCGGGTGATGATCGCATTGGTCTTGCGGCGTTGGCTCAAAGCAACCCGCGGACCGGTGTTTGACCAGAACCAATTATCGAATCGGACCGTGATGCTCGCTGCGCGACAAGCGCCCGTGCCAGAAAGTGCCGAGCCATTGGTGAAAGACGCCGTCACCGAGATGCGCAAGATGTATCCGTCGCCTTTGGCGCATTTGCGCCTGGCACGGCGGATCAGTATTTTTGCGCCCGGCTTGATCCTGATGGTGATCGCCTTCGGCCGCATGGTCTGGGAGACGATTTGATGAAGGGGTACTTCGCAATCGGCGCTGAGGGCATTTCGAAGCCAATGAACCTCGGCGCACTCATGCGCACCGCAAATGCGTTCGGGGCGAGTTTCGTATTTTCGGTGCAAGCCGCCGACCGGACCAAAATCGCAAATCTTTCCGACACTTCGCGGACATTTAAGAATGTGCCCTATTATGCCTGGGCGTCGATGGATGAGATGGTGTTCCCAAAAGGCTGCCAATTGGTTGGGATTGAGCTGGCCGATGACGCCGTCGAGTTGCCGGAATTTAAACACCCTCGCATGGCGGCTTACATTTTGGGACCAGAGCGTGGCAGCCTGTCAGATCAGATGCTGGCGCGATGCGATCATGTGGTGAAAATCCCAACCAAGTTCTGCATCAATGTCAGCCTTGCAGGCGCTTTGGTGATGTATGACCGCGTGCGGAGTTTAGGCGCTTGGCGCGACCGTCCGATTATGCCGGGAGGACCAAAAGCTTAGCACCTACTTTCACGCTCGCGCGGCGATTTGAAATTAAAAACTCGATTGCGCCGTCCGCATCATGCTTTCCAGATTGCCGTCTTTGGCTTGGTACTGCAACTCGCCGAGTAGGCGGGTTTTCAAACCGCCCGGCAGACCACTGGCAACGGCCAGAAGATCAGTGCCAAGATCACAAAAGTTCATGTTCATCAGGGCTTGTTGTTGTGCGGCGCCTGATCCGCCGGAGACGCGCATAAGCTTAGCAACATTCGGATTGCTCATCATGCCCATTAATGTGGTTTGAAGAGTCATCTGGTCTTGCGATGTCAATCGATCGTACTTTTTCGGAGCTTTTCGTCCGCTCTCGATCGCTTCGAGGGTCATTTGGCTGAATTCGAGCGCCCAATCGTAAACGCCAGATCCATATCCAAACTGATCTGACATCTCGCGCAGGAAGGTCTCTTGGGAGCTTCCGACATAGCGTTCGAAACGCTTTGCAGTGCAGAATTGTGGCGCTTTGCGCGACATGGTCTGGAGGCCTTGCTCCATTTTGCGAACCATGCCGTCAAAGTGTTTCACGTCCGCATAAACCAAATCCGTGAAGTCCTCCGGATCGGGTTCCGAATAGGCCTCGAAGAGAAGGAGGGCCAACTCGTTCTGATCCGCGCCCTTCTCAATCGCAGCCGCCGCGTCTCGATTGAGGTCCCGGGCGATCTTTGGTTTCACCCGCTGCAGCGTTGCAAGATAGTTTTTTGTCGTCGGATCATTCAGGGCATCGGAGAGCGGGGTGTCAACAAAGGCGGTACCAGCCGACGAGTTCGATCCGCTTGGCCACATGACGATAATCGCAAACAAGGCCGCGGCCAAACCGGCGACAAGGATGGCAAATATATTGCCGGATGAATCGGATGAGCTGTAGCGTGCCACAAGGGCCTCCTCGACTTGCGCAGGCCTGTAGTGTGTCTGAATTGTTTTGAAATCGCGTTATAGAATTACGTCGAATTCGTCGCTTTTAACCAAAACCTGTTTGGTCTGTGCTTATCCAGCGAACAGGGGTGCGCTGGGTGCGAAGGCGAAGAGAAAGAGCGTGATGGCCGTTGCGCCTGTCATCAGGACCGTCAGGCTGCGGGTGAAAATATGATTATTGCTCATCGTCTTGGTCTCGTCATTCTGGCGGTTCGCCGCTATCTTTCGTTAACGGCCAGATGGGGACGGGCGTCCTTGATGAACACTGTCAATATGGAATAGGCGCTATGCGTGTCTTGAATAGGGCATTTTCATGGTTAACCGTTTCAGCGGATAAGGCCAGCCTCTTTTGCCTTGGCCCGGTAGCTGCGTGAGACCGGGACTTCGACCCCCGACGGGAGCACCAATAGGCTGCGTCCATCGACCCTTTTTTCATCTGTAATGCCGTTTTTGGCGACCCACCACGAGCGATGCACTTGCAGCCCATCGGCGGCGGACAATTCTCGCACCGCATCCGCAAGACGCATGAGAATAAGCTCATCGCCAAGGCTCGTATGGATGCGTAAATAGTGATCTTCTGATGAGATCGCATGCAAATCGGCGGTGCGGTATTTGACCGGCAGGCGCTCCAAAAAGCCTTTGATGGGATCGGTAACGTCGGCGTCTGCCGCCTTCTGAGTCGTCAGAACATCGCGAATATAAGCAGCCGTCGTGACAATCAGAGAAATCACTAGAACGTAAGAGTATTGGATTACAAATAGGGTCAGGTCCCAGCGGCTGACGCTGAAAAACAGCATCAGCGTGATCGTCACGGGCACCGAAATGATCGCCGCAGCGACGCCAATTTTGAAGGCCGGTGCAATGGCTTCGAAGCGCGGCCCCCAGACGAATGGCGAAACCACGAGCGAGGTCCCGGCTCCGACCGCCATCGTCGTCGCCCAAAATACGAAACTCTGATAAAATGGGAGCTGGCCGGTATTGTAGACGCCAAGGACGGCGAAGATCAGCCCCAGTCCCAGTACAATTACGCAAAACCGGATGATGTCATTCGCGATACGCAAACTGTAACAGTCCCTTTATTGGCGTTTCGCGAATGACATTGGCGGTATTTCGCGAAGGATTCTAGTCACCAGACGTAGACCGCGATGCGCCGGATTCCAATCCCTGTCATGTCTCCTCTCGCAGCCCATTCAGTGGCTTTTGCGAAACCTAAATTCGGAGACTTAGAATGAACCGCACCGTTTCTATCCTTGCCTTAATCGCATCCACAATGATCGCGATCCCGATGGCGTCAGCATCTCAGCTGACGGTGAATGTTGAGGGCATCGAAAAGGCCCAAGGCACGATTATGCTCGGCCTCTATGATGAGGCATCTTATAAAGGCTCTGCGGCAATCAATGGCGCTAGCTTGAATGTCGAAAGCGATCGGGTGACCGTCACATTTGAAGGACTGGCGCCAGGCGAATATGCCGTCCAGCTCTATCACGATATCAATGATGACGGCGAAATGAACACCAATCCGTTTGGCATGCCGACCGAGCCGTTCGCCTTCTCAAACGATGCGAAGGGTCGGTTTGGCCCAGCCACATGGGCGGATGCTAAATTCGTGCTCCGAGCCGACGGCACCACGCACACAATCACACTGAACTAACCCGCATTGTTGAGGAGGACTTGATTATGGATGTGTCACGTCGTCATTTCATCGAGACCGGGGCAGGCCTCGGAATTGTCGCTGCTTTTGGGGCAGGCTCGAGCGCCGCGAAAACGCCATCTGCTGCGGCAATGCCGGATTGGCATCTTGGCTATCGAACGGCGCCGCCAAACGGCTTTGACCCGGCCACGATGCGCTTGGTTTACGGAGCGGCTCCGCAAGATCTAACCGGCAGCCTCTACCGCAACGGTCCGGCGCAACTGCAATACGGGATGGAATATGCCAGTCATTGGTTTGACGGTGACGGACTGGTGCATCGGATCGCGATTGAAGACGGCCGCGCCGTGCACAAAGCGCGCTTCGTCGCGACCAAAAAGCGCCGTGAAGAGCAAGCCGCTCAAGCCTTCTTGGCGCCCGGTTTTGGATCGCTCGGGGATGATCGATACTCGGTCCAGGGTCCCGATGATGTCAACGCCGCGAACACGTCTGTACTGATGGTCGATGGCGAACTCTTGGCCCTTTGGGAAGGTGGGTCAGCGATTGCAATGGATGCAGAAACGCTTGCCACCCAGGGTCCAAAAACCTGGCGCGATGATCTTAAAGGTATGCCCTTCCTGGCGCATCCGAAAGTTGAGCCAAACGGCCGTGTTTGGAACCTTGCGGTTGGCGGCGCGCGCGTCGGCATCTATCGGATTGGCACCAATGGCGCTTTCGAAGACTTTGGTCTGGTCGATATTGGCCGCGCCGCCTACATCCATGACTGGACGATGACGGCGCGCCATTTGATTATTTTGGTGCAGCCATGGGCGAATGAAAACCTTCGTCCGCCGGTGGTGGCCGGGTTCGAATGGCAACCGCAGCACGGTCTGCAAATGCTCATCGTCGACAAGGATGATTTTACCCAACAAAGATGGGCGCAGGCGCCCGCACGAATGTTCTATCATACCGGCTCTGCCTGGGAAGAAACAGACGGGACCATCAAATTTGATGCGGTGTTCTACAAACAGCCTGTGCTCGGCGTCGATGGCGGCGCCGATGAAATTCGCGGCCAATGGACCGATCCAGGCCCGGCAGAAAACGGCGTGCTCACCCAAGTGATCATTCCGCCAAAGGGCGATGCCCGCCTCATCGAAACTGAGATTGTTGGCGAGTTCCCACAAGTTGATCCGCGCTTTCGCGGCAAAGCCCGCGATTTGGTTGCGCTCGCCAGCGGCGCCTCGGCGCAGCGTCCTGGAGCGACCGGTCTGACGGTTCAAAACTGGCGGACGGGCCAGGCGCAGAGCTTTGAGTTTGGCGATCAGCGCATGGTCGAAGAGTTCCTATTTGTTCCAAAAGTCGGCGGCTCAGGCGATGCGGACAGCTGGCTCATCGGCACAGTGTTGAACCTAAAGGCGCAGAAAAGTGAGGTCTGTGTGTTTGACGCGGCGCGCGTTCATGAGGGCCCAGTTTGCATCTGGCAAGCTGATTACTCCTGGCCCTTAGGGTTTCACGGCACTTGGGCGTGAGGAGAGAAATAATGATCATAAAAACAGTGTTTCCTCCAACTCTCTCTCCTCACGTCCTTGCTCGCAAACTGCCGGGATGGGCTTGGCAACTGATCGGTGCATTCACAATTTACTTGATTGTGACTGGCGTGATGCTGGCTGGGTATGAAGACGCGCATGTGCAATTGCGCCTTACTTTTGAACCCTTGCTGGAGGCCGAATTGCCGGTGCAAATCCACGTTACGGGTGCCTTAAGCGCGCTGTTTATTGGTCTCATTCTAATGGCCGCGCCGAAAGGTTTTGGATTTCACCGCACACTTGGATGGGCCTGGGTCATTGCTATGACGGTGACAGCCGGCTCATCCTTTTTCATCACAGGGATATTCGAAAACGCCTACAGTCCGATCCACGCGTTATCGGCATGGACCCTGCTTGGACTGCCGTTTGGCATTGCTGCGGCGCGGCGGCGGAAAATTGCCCAACACCGTCAACAAATGACTGGTATGTTTATCGGCGCGATGGTGATCGCTGGCCTGTTCACGTTTCTGCCAGGGCGCCTAATGTGGGATCTGTTCTTCACGCTTTAGACCGCGCCTTGAGGCCGTTTCAAGTCGCGCACCTATCTTGAGTACAAGTAGTGCACTCAGCATATTGAAATTCCGCTTGCGGCCGGTTGTCACCTGGGCTGGCAGTGCTATAAGGCGCGCGACTTTTGGGGATGCAGGCCTGTATTCCCGCCCGCTGCAAGAGGCAAACGCTCCATGAACATTCACGAATACCAAGCTAAGGCGGTACTCAAAGCCTTTGGCGCACCGGTGGCGGCTGGCGTCCCGATTCTGACGCTCGATGATGTGCAAACCGCCATCGATACGCTCCCAGGACCGCTTTGGGTCGTGAAAAGTCAAATCCATGCCGGTGGGCGCGGCAAAGGCAAATTCATTGAGGCGGAAGCGGGTGAAAAGGGCGGCGTGCGTCTGGCCTTTTCCAAAGACGAAGTGATGGCGCATGCCAAAGCAATGCTTGGCCATCACTTGGTCACAGCGCAAACCTCGTCTGAGGGCAAGCAAGTCAACCGTCTTTATGTTGAGGACGGCGCGGATATCGCAACGGAGCTCTACCTCTCTTTGCTTGTCGACCGCGAAACTGGACGTCCGGCCTTTGTCGCCTCCACCGAAGGCGGGATGGACATCGAAGCCGTAGCCCATGATACGCCGGACAAAATCCTAACCCTTCCCATTGACCCGAGCGAGGGGGTGACATCGGCGGCGGCAGCAAAACTCTGCGATGCGCTTGGCTTGGATGGCGCCGCCCGTGAGGACGGCATGGACCTTTTCCCGATCCTCTACAAAGCCTTCACTGAGAAGGACATGTCGATGCTGGAAATCAATCCATTGATCGTCATGGAAGATGGCCATTTGCGGGTGCTCGATGCGAAAGTCAGTTTCGACGGCAATGCTCTGTTCCGCCATCCTGACATTATGGAGCTGCGCGATACGACCGAAGAGGACGAAAAGGAAATCGAAGCCTCAGAATGGGATCTGGCTTACATTGCGCTTGATGGCACGATCGGATGCATGGTCAACGGGGCGGGCCTCGCCATGGCCACCATGGACATCATTAAATTGTATGGCGAAGAACCCGCCAATTTTTGCGATGTCGGCGGCGGCGCGGACGCCGAAAAAGTCGCCGCGGCATTTAAAATCATCATGAAAGACCCGAATGTGAAGGGCATCCTCGTCAATATCTTTGGCGGAATCATGAAATGTGACGTCATTGCCGAAGGCGTCATCCAAGCGGTGAAAGAGACATCGCTGGCGGTGCCTTTAGTGGTCCGGCTCGAGGGCACCAATGTGGAGAAGGGCAAAGACATCCTCGCCTCAAGCGGGATGAATATCATCCCGGCCGATGATCTCGACGATGCCGCTCAGAAAATTGTTGCAGCCGTGAAAGGCGCTTGAGGCTGACCATGCCCTCCGCCGCGCGCAATCCCATTCTTGCAAGTGCTGCAGCAGCAGCTTTGATGCTGACGGCGTGCGGCTCTTCAGATCGACAAACCCCCACATTGGACCTTCCTTTAGAGGCGCCAGCCGGGGCGAGCAATGTGGTCGCCGACTTTGTGGAGCTTTGTTCGCTCGTCATGATTGACCAGAGCGCTGCCATCACTGCGATCAGCCAGCGTGACAGATGGAAAGCGCCAAGCGGCTCGATACTCG
>JBCCXW010000024.1:0-31921 GCA_039191105.1 Pseudomonadota bacterium | reverse complement strand
GTGCGCGACTTACCAGCGTGGCTCTCGCCTGGGGATACAATGGTGTTTAATGACACCCGCGTGATCGCCGCCGCTTTAAAGGGCGTACGCCGCGCCCGTGACGCGCAAGGCGCTGATGTCCTAGTCGATGTCAATCTGGTTGAGCGCCGATCCGATGCCGTCTGGAGGGTTTTAGCGCGACCCGGCAAACGTCTTCGAGCGGGGGACCGGATCGCTTTTTCAGAAAACCTCTATGCCGATATTATCGGGAAGGGCGTAGACGGCGACATCGAATTGCAATTCTCCGTTTCTGGCCTTGCGCTCGATGAGATGATTGAGCGGGCCGGGCGCATGCCATTGCCGCCCTATATCGAACGCCGGCGACCAGCAGACCGCCAAGACCGCGCGACGTATCAAACCAGCTTTGCGAGCGAAGATGCACAATCGGTCGCCGCCCCCACAGCAGGCCTCCACTTCACGCCGCGATTGCTTGCAGAATTGAAAGCCGCTGGCGTCGCACAAGAAATGGTCCGCTTGCATGTTGGTCTCGGGACCTTTGCGCCGCTGAAGCCCGAGCAGATCGAAACAGGGACGCTTCACGAAGAATGGCGGCAAGTCTCAGCGCACGTTGCGAGCGCCTTGAATCGTACGCGAAAAAGCGGGCATCGCTGCATTGCGGTGGGAACCACAGCGCTTAGGACGCTTGAAAGCAGCGTTACGGAGACGGGCGAGTTTCTCGCAAGCACCGGGCCAACCGATATATTCATCCAGCCGGGGTATCGCTTTAAAGCGGTGGACGCCTTGCTGACCAATTTCCATTTGCCGCGATCGAGCTTGTTTCTGTTGGTCTGCGCCATGATGGGCACGGCGCTGATGCAGGCGGCGTATGGGCACGCCATCGCTGAAAAATACCGGTTTTACTCTTATGGCGATGCGTGTCTGCTCTTACCCTAAGCGCGTATCAGACGGCACGACCGCCGCTTCTTGCATAGCTCTGCGTGCCGCGATGTAGCGCCGTATCGCCAGGTATGGCGTCCGCTGGGCTGAGGTCGAAGACGCCTTTTAGCTCTGCATAGAGCGGTGCGAAATCTGTATCGACGGTCGCGCGAAACAGCTGTTCATAACTTTCGATGACAAAATAAGTCTGCTGAAAATCGTCTATGCGGTAATCCGTCCGCATTAAGCGCCTCAGGTCGAAGGCGATCCGATTGGGGGATGGATCTTCCAAACTGAACACACTTTCCGCAGGCGACGAGACAATCCCGGCGCCGTAAATTTTCAGCCCGGACGGCGTCTTTATGAGCCCAAACTCGACCGTATACCAATAAAGCGCCGCCAAGTTCCGCAATGCGGCATGACGCAAGCTGCGCAGCCCGCCTTCGCCATACGCCTGCATATAATCCGCGAAGACGGGGTTGGTGAGCATCGGCACATGGCCAAATACGTCATGAAAAACATCTGGTTCCTGGATGTAGTCGAGCTGATCTCGTTCGCGGATAAAATGCCCAACCGGGAAACGCCGATTGGCAAGATGCTCGAAAAAGACCTCGTCTGGCACTAAGCCCGGGACCGCAACAACCCGCCACCCTGTCAGCGCCGTCAGCTCTTCCGAGAGTGTTTCGAAATTCGGGATGCCGCCGCGGTGCAGATCAAGGGCATCAAGCCCAGCAAAGAAGTCATCCGCGGCTCGGTCGGTTAAGATGTCCATCATCCGTGCGTAAAGAAGGTCCCAGGTCTGATGAGCCTCCATGGTGTAGGCGTCCCAGCCTTGATCGATGGTCCAATCGAGGTTTGCATGCGCTGGCGGCGAATATTGGTTGCTCATGCAACTATTATACGGCGAATTTTGCGTTTGTCTCGGTTTTAGCAGGCAGAAGGCTCAAGACAGAGCTATCGAATGGGGCGCTATCGGGAGAACTTCTAGGACTAGACTGGTTGACAGGGCGACCGCGCTGCGGCGGTCAAACCGGATCAATTTCGTTGCGCGGCTTTTAGGACATAGCCCTGATCGGTCAGCTCAAACATTTTCGCAATGTCGGGATGGCTGACCCGGGTCTCATCTTCGTCAGGCACAAGGTTTTGTTCCGAAACATAGGCGACATAGTGCGTGCGCTCATTCTCCGCGAAGAGGTGATAATAGGGCTGATCCTTTGAAGGACGCACTTCTTCAGGGATGGATTCATACCATTCATCGGTATTGGCGAAGACGGGGTCGACATCAAACACCACGCCGCGAAAATCAAACAGCCGGTGCTTTAACACTTGTCCGATTTGGTACTTCGCACGCCGCGTTGGAATTGCGTTCGGCAGTTCGGGCGCCTCCGGAGCCGTGCTGGGCGGGGCCGACTCTAAAGGTTTTCTACCTCCGAAAAGACGCTTGAAGCGTTTCATGATCCTCGCTCCATGGCTCATGAGCACTTTGTGTGCTACACCTTTCGACAAGATACAAGATTTGGTCAGCAGATGACTGTAGATAAAATGCGGGATGACCGGAAACCGACGCCTCGGTCCGGGTCACGCAAGCGCCGAAAGCCTCCGCTTTATGCCGCGGTGGATTTGGGGACAAATAATTGTCGGCTTCTCATCGCTGCGCGACGCGGCGATACCTTTACCGTGATCGATTCCCACTCCCAAATCGCCCGGCTCGGGGAAGGTTTGGAAGCCACTGGACGGCTCTCTGACGCCGCCATTGAAAGGGCCATGGATGCGCTCACCAAAATCGATAAAAAAGTGCGGGCAAAGAAAGTTGGCCATGTTCGTTGCATTGCCACAGAAGCCTGTCGCCGCGCCGAAAACGGAGCCGCCTTTATCCAACGCGTGCGCGATGAAACCGGGCTTACATTCAAAATTATTGGACCCGAGGAAGAAGCCCGCCTCGCTTTGGTCGGTTGCCACAATTTGATTCAGCGCGGCAAAGACCGCGTGCTGGTGATCGATATTGGCGGCGGATCGACGGAATTGTCATTTGTTGACGCGCAGCGCGCCCAAACCCAGGGCCTAAAAGGTATGCTTGAAAAGCCGCCTATCCTCGGTTGGCGCAGTCTGCCGATTGGTGTCGTGACGCTGACGGAGGCGTTTGCCCATGTGCCAGAAGACGAGGCTTATCCGCAAATGCTCGCGCATGTCACGGGGCTGATCGAAAAATGGAAACGCACGCCGGAGATTCGCCAATTCTTTGAAGAGGATCGGGCCCATATTATCGGCACATCCGGCACAGTAACGTGCTTAACGGGCGTTGCCAAAGGCTTGACCAAATACCGCCGGGCGGATGTCGATGGCGCTTGGATTTCGCGGCAAAGAATGATGCAAACGGTCGAACAACTCCGTGAGGCGGGCGCCGCCAAGATGCATGCCTTTCCGACGATTGGAACCGATCGTGCTGGGTTGATGCTGGCGGGGTGCGCGATCGTTGAGGCGACCTGGTCGCTTGCGCCTGGTGGACGTATGCGCGTGGCTGACCGTGGATTACGCGAGGGATTGCTGCTCACGATGATGCATGGTCCGAAGCGGCGCGGCAAGAAACGTCGACGTCGATCCAACCCTAAACCCCAGCCAGCAACCGAAAGCGCTGCGGCATGAGCGATGATGGTAAGCGCCGCTGGAAGGGCCCATCTGAGACCAAAGCCAGCTCAGGCCGACGCACGAGCGAGCGCAAAGTCACAGCCTATCGGGCGAAATCTGAGAGTTCCAAGAAATGGATCGAGCGGCAGCTTTCTGATCCCTATGTGCAGCGCGCGCAAGCGGACGGCTACCGAGCGAGAGCAGCGTATAAACTGATCGAAATCGATGAGCAGATGCGCCTGATCCGGCCAGGATTGCGGGTTGTTGATTTGGGATCCGCCCCTGGGGGATGGTTGCAAGTCTGCGTCCGTAAAAACGTCAAAGACCTCGTTGGAATCGATTTGCTTGACGTCGATCCAATCCCCGGGGCGCATGTTGTGAAAGGGGACGTCAATGCGCCGGACGATGTGCGCCGAATGATGGCGGGTCTGAGCGGTCCCCCCGATCTTGTTTTGTCAGACATGGCGGCGAACACGACGGGACATAAACAAACCGACAGCTTGCGAACTGCGGCGCTGGCGGAGATGGCCCTCGCCTTCGCCGAGCAACGTTTGATCCGCGGCGGTGCATTTTGCTCGAAAGTGTTTCAAGGCGGTGCGACCCCGGAAATGATGGGGCGCCTTAAATCCGCCTTTGAGAGTGTCAAACATATCAAGCCCGCCGCAAGCCGCGCCAGTTCACCGGAACTTTTCGTTGTCGCAACCGGCTTTAAAGCAAATTAGTCGATCCGTTTTCTAAAACTGTCACATCCATTCGGTAAGCGGCGCCGACTTTTCGATGCAATGGGGAGAGCAGGTTTGCGGTATCTGGCAATCGTCTCGATGATTTGGATCGCTGCGTGTGATAGCGGTCCTGCAGACATTGCGCCCCCGACGCCAATTTTTCCAGACCTTGAAAAACCGGGCGCTTTCAACCGGATGTACACGTTCACCGAAAATCAGGAGGGCACTCTGCGGGTCTGGACCCAGGAGCAAGGCGATGCCACATGGCTTTACGAGAGCCGCAAGCGTGATGACGGCAATTGGAGCGATCCTGTTCAACTAAATGCGTTCCCAAACCAAGGCATGCTCACCGAACCCTCGTTCAGCGCCCATGACGGGTATCTCTATTATGCCTCCAATGCCGTGCTGCCCTCCCGCGGCAAAGGGCAGGATTCGAACATTTGGCGGGTCAAACCGACGAAAAATGGATGGGGCACCCCAGAGCCGCTCTCGCACGCCATCAATACCGGAGCAGCGGAACTGGGCCCGGTCATGGACCGAGAAGGGCGGCTTTACTTTACCACGGATTTTAAGCGTGGCCGATTTGGTCATGATGTTGTCGAGGCGCATTGGGACGAGGCGACAGAGGACTGGATCGTTCAACCCATGCCCGACGCGTTCAACAGTTTCCGCGCCGATGCCCAGATTGGGATCACCCCGGATGGCAACCGAATCTTCTTTTACTCTCACCGCACGCCAAAAATTGGCTTTGTCGATATTTGGACCGCGCAGAGGGACTCTGAGGGAAAATGGCAACCGCCAGAGAATATGGGCGAGCCGGTCAATACGCCTGGACCGGATCTCGGCCCAAGTGTGAGTCTGGACGGGGAAACCTTCTATTTCTCGAGAGACGGCCAGCTTATGCAGATGCCGCTCCACCAGGCGCTATCAGGGGTTGGGTGGACGGGTGCCGAAACGGATTAGGGGCGGCCAGCACGCGCCAGCATGCGCCAGCACGGGCGAGCACAGCAACTCATCGCTCTCTTTGCACAAAGGCGGATCTTTTTAGCGGTTCAGATTGCTCCCAAACCGGGTTTCTTGCGGCGCTGAATCGGGTCAGCGGAAAAATTTTACATGACCGAAAAGAGCCACCGAGCCTTCCGCCTACCGATGAATTATTGCATGCGTGTCCTGTCTCGAACTGCACCCAAGAGCGATTCAAAAAAAGCTGTGAAATCAGTTCAATCAGGGGCTGTTGTAAGCATACAATCCATACGAAAAAATTCGTGTAAAGATTAAAAAAATAGCGGTCTCGGATGAATTAGAGAATGCATCTAGTGTCATGAAAACGTTGCATTATTCCGCGTCCCTCCAAATGGTTAAGGAACTTTAAAAAAGCGTCACAGAGACGTGTCAAACGGCGCTGCGGGACGGCGAACGCGGTCTTTTCGATTTACATTCTAGACAAGCTCTAAAAGGGGGCTCTCATGAAAAAAGCAGGCAACGTGCGGTATGCAATTATGGCCAGCGCGGCAGCGGTCATATTGGCTGGGTGCTCGGATACAAGTATCTCGTCGCCGGGCGCGGCGACGGCGCCGGCCCCGTCCCCAGCTCCTCCAACCACACCGCCGCCTGCGACGTCGACGATTAATCTGGTGCCAACGGCGGGTTGCCCAGCCGGAACGACAGAAACCAATTATGCCGCGGTGGCGGCAGACGGTTTTTCCGATGTCAGTGTCTGCGCCATGGGCGGATCCGCCGGTTCGACAGAAATCACCGCCGACATCACAATCCCGAGTGGCGCAACCATCGCCATCGAAGGCCCGGTCTTTATCGGTCAAGATGGCGGGCCCTCAGCGATCCTGACAATCGGCAATGGCGTGCGTTTCTTCGGCGCATCTTCGCAAGGGACTGCCAATGCCACCGATGACTATCTCGTTGTAACACGCGGGTCCCAGATTGTTGCCAATGGCACCGCTGGCGCGCCAATTCGATTCACCTCTCGCGCCGCCATGAATGATGAAGAAGTTGGGACGTCGATTTTGAGTGAGACGTCTAATGCGCAATGGGGCGGTTTGGTCATCAACGGCTTCGCGCCGATCAATGCGTGCGATGATGGGACCGCTATGGGCGGGTCCGCGGCCTGCACAAAAACCGGAGAGGGCGCATCGGGACTGTTTGGCGGGGACCAACCGACGGACGATTCGGGCAGTTTGGCGTATGTTATTGTCGAATATGCCGGGTCGCGCCTGACCAATAATGACGAGTTGAACGGGATCGCTTTCCAAGGCGTCGGAAGCGACACGGAGGTCAACTATATCCAAGTTCACAACAATCTCGATGATGGCGTTGAATGGTTCGGTGGGACCGTGAATGCGAAATACGTTGTCATTACGGGCGCTGGCGATGACTCGCTGGATTGGACAGATGGCTGGACAGGACGGCTGCAATTTGCCGCTGTGCGCTCGAACATTCCCTCGTCGGGAGATCCGCGCGGCATTGAAGGCGATAATCTCTCCGGCCAAAACGATGCTGAGCCGTTTTCAGAACCGAAATTGTCCAACTTTACATTGGTGTCCGAGCCGCTCGCTGGGTTTGTACAGAATACGGGCGTCGTGCTCCGCCGCGGCATGAAGGGAACGGTGATTAATGGCATTGTCTCTGGGTTTCCGACTGGTCTTGATGTCGACAGCACACAAACCTTTACCAATTTCTCGAACGGGGAGCTGATCATTCAATCCATTGCCATCGACTCACCGGAGCCCTTGGCGACGGATTCAGATGGCGTTCCGGCCTTCGCGCCGACGGACAATGTCACGTCTTATAATAGTTCTCTAATTGATAGCGTATTTGCGGGGACGGCGGAGGGGAACTTCCCTGTATCCATGGCGCTTTCGGGCGATGCGTTCTTTGATAGCGTCGACTATGTCGGCGCGTTTGGTCCGACCGAAACTGCGGCTAGCAGCTGGGCGAACTTCGTATTGCCAGGAACACTGGTACCTCTTGCAGAGGCGGTTTGTCCGACTGGAACGAGCGATTCTGGCACCATTACAGAAGCCGCAACCAATACCGAAAAACTGCTGTGTCAGATCGATGGATCGAATGCCATCACGTCCGACCTCCGTCTCAGCAATGGCGCTCAAATCGTTTATGAACTGGTCAACCCAGTCTTTATTGGGGTTGATGCGGGACCCGATCCCGCTACCCCCTTGGTGGGATCGGCGCAAGCCAGCCTGACCATCGATCCGGGCGTGACGGTGGTTGCGGATGGCAATGATGACTACCTTGTCATCACCCGCGGATCGCAGATCTTTTCGAACGGCACCGCGAATGCGCCGGTCGTATTCACCGCCAAAGGTATTTATGATGGCACCGGCGCGTCGAGCAATACGACGGTCATCATTGATGACAACACAAAGGGCGTCTGGGGCGGCGTTGTGGTCAATGGGCGGGCTCCGATCAATGCCTGCGATGGCGGCGGCACTGGTGGGACGATTGACTGTGAGAAGTCCGGTGAAGGGGCCTCGGGCCTGTTTGGCGGCGCCACCGCCGACGATGACTCAGGTCAAATCTTCTATACCCGCATTGAATATGCCGGGACGCGGCTGACCAATAATGACGAGCTGAATGGCTTAGCTTTGCAAGGCGTTGGCTCCGGTACAGAGCTGTCTTTCATCCAAGTGTATAACAATCTCGACGATGCGTTTGAGTGGTTTGGCGGGACCGTTTCGGCCGATCATTTGATCGCGCTTGGGGTTGGCGATGACAGTTTCGATTGGACGGACGGATGGGTCGGCTCCTTGCAATACGGCATCATCTATCCGGGCGTCAGCGCTGCGTCGGGCGGGGTCAGCGGTGATCCACGGGGCATCGAAGGAGACAATTTGTCGTCCAACAATCTCGCGACCCCCGTGTCAGCGCCGGACGTCTCCAACGTGACGGCGATTGCGTCCAGCGAGTCCACGATCGACTCAGGCTTTGTCTTGCGGCGCGGAATGGCGGGGAACTTCGTGAATTCGATCGCCGTGGGTTGGCCCGACGCGGGGCTCGACGTGGACAGTCAGGCCACGATCGACAATCTTGGATCCGGCGATCTGGAGATCCAGTCGCTTTTCCTCAGTGGAAATGGTGACGATATCGAGGATCCGACGGACGAGGTCGGTGATGGCGTTGATCCCGTCCCGGCCCCGGCCATGTCAGACAATATTGTCACGGGTCAGCCGATCACGCTCAGCGGGTTTGCCTTTCAAAGCGGTCGCCAAGGCGTTGTTCCTGGCGCCAATGAGCTGGCGGTGCCCGTGTTCGACACAACCGGTATCGGTGACCTCGACCCGACCACTTATGTCGGCGCTGTCGAAGACGCAGATGATGCGTGGTTCCTCGGCTGGACGGTTCAGCAGGATGGCACGGTGACGTCGAACTAATGCGGTCGCATCAAGCTCTCTCAGGATGCATTCGGCACTTAGCCATGCATCCTGATCTATCCATTATCTGTCAGGGCGAGACGCCCGAAGCTTCCTTCGAGGTTGGCCCATGAAACGCCCATCGATTTTCCATTCCATACTCCTATCCACCGCATGTTTGTTTGCGATCACCGCGCCAGCGCAGGCGCAAGAAACCGAAACGGCTGAGGAGCCACAGGACACGCGCACCCTTGAAACGGTGCAAGTGCGTGGGCGCTTCATCCCGCAAGAAGTGCGCACCACGTCTGAAGTCGCCAATCTGATTGATGCAGCCGATTTCGCGCTACAAGGCGACAGTGATGCGGCTGCGGCGCTGTCTCGCGTCGCGGGGATCGCCACCTCTGAAGACAATTTCATCTACGTGCGGGGCTTAAACGAACGATACTCGACCGCTTTGCTAAACGGCTCGCCGCTGCCATCTCCCGCGCCGCTTCGCCGGGTGGCACCGCTCGACCTGTTCCCGACATCGGCGTTAAAATCGATTTTGCTGCAAAAGACGTTTTCGCCTGATCTGCCGGGTGAATTCGGCGGTGGCATGGTCGATATCCGCACCAAGTCTATCCCAAGCAGCCGATTTTTTGAGGCGTCCATCAGCGGCAGCGTCGACACCCGGACCACATTGGCGCCGGGCTTGTTGTATGATGGGGCCAATAGCGATGCTTTCGGCTACGATGACGGCACGCGGAATGTCCCGAGCACAGCCGATGGGCTGACAGCGGCGTTCGGCCGCGAACTCACCGCCAATTCATCGCTCTTGGTGCTTCAGGAAACCGAAGATGTGCCAGGGAATTTTGGCTTTGGGCTGACCGGCGGCGATATTTTTGACCTCAGCGACAATATCTCCATGGGGTTCATTGCCTCGGCCAATTATAGCAATGATTGGGTCACGAAAGAGGGCCGACGCGGCAACGCCTTTGTTCCCGGCGGGGACGATATTGACGAGTTTGATGATTTCGAACGGTTCAGCACGGAAAACGCCGTTGGCGTCGATGGGTTCGCATCGGTTGGCTTTAATCTCTTTGACCGGCACGAAATCGCCTTCAACGGGCTGATCACCCGCGCCAGCGAAAAAGAGGCACGGACGAATATTGGGATCAATGATATTGATGAGCCACGCCGTGTTGATGCGCTTGAATGGTTTGAGCGGCAACTCTGGACCGGACAAGTCACCGGTGAGCACGTCTTCCCAGATTTTCTGAACCTCGAGCTCAATTGGCGCGGATCCTATTCCGAAGCGACGCGCGACGCGCCCTATCAAACGCAGACGATTTATGTGTTGGATGATGATTTGCGCAATCCACGCTTGCTGGATCAGCAGGATGCCAACCAGTTCACCTTCTCTGAGATCTTAGATGATACAACGGATTTCGGGATTGACCTGGCGCTTCCGCTTGAGCGCTACTCAGGCGATTGCAACTTTCTCTGCGAGGTCGAGTTAAAAGCCGGATACTCCTATGTCGAGAATGACCGCGAAGCGACGTCCAGAGTGTTTGGGATCACCGGGATCTCGGCGGCGCCACCAGAGACGCGCTTGGATTTCGTCTACGATTTTATCTTCAATAATACCGATGCAAACGGCAATATTTTAGGCGGTGTGCGCCAAGTATCGGATACGGTGCAACCGTCCAAATATATCGCGACGCTCGAAGTGGATGCGGCCTATCTCGGCGTCGATGCGCAAATCACACCGTTTCTGCGCGCCGCTATTGGCGGTCGATATGAGGATGCGATTCAAGCCGTCGTGGTGGGCGGATTTGAAGATGATCTCTCGCAAGGCCCGGTCGACGGATTCATCGAAGAAGAGGATTTCTTACCGGCCGCGACCGTGACCTGGAACCCGATCGAAGATGTCCAGGTTCGGTTTGGGTATTCCAAAACAATCACGCGGCCACAATTTCGCGAGCTGTCGCCAGCAATTTTTGTGAACACCGAAACGGACGTCACTTTTTTCGGCAATCCGTTTCTACAAAACTCTGAGCTCGATAATTATGATGCGCGGTTTGAATATTATTATGCCGCCGATCAATTCTTCACGTTCGGCGTGTTCTACAAAGACATGGTCAACCCGATTGAAGAAGTGATTGTTCCAACCGAGAATATCCAAACCACTTTCTTGAACGCGCCCGAAGCTACACTGTACGGGTTCGAGATCGAATATGAGTCGCCTTTAAACGTCCAAAATTGGTTCGGATGGGAGAGCTTTGGACAGCGCGAGATCGTCTTGAAAACCAACTATACCTGGTCGGATTCAGACGTGAAGGCGGAAGGTGAGGTTGCAATTAATGCCGGGACACCGCTGGCGCCGGTGCGGGGTTTGGTCGATGCCGCAGGCCGGATTGAAGATGGCCGCCGCTTGCAGGGGCAATCAGAGCATTTGTTTAATCTGCAGTTGATTTACACCGACCAGGATGCGGGTTTCGATGCAAACTTGCTCTTCAACTTTGCCAGTGAACGCATTCGGACCGCCGAAACATTGGCGCGAAACATTCCGGCCATTCTAGAACAACCGCCGGCCACGGTCGATCTCGTGATGACGCGTCGTTTTGAAGCCTATCAGGGCGAATATGAGGTGTCGTTCCAGATCAAAAACTTGCTTGCTGAAGGCTATGAAGCTTATCAGGAACAGGCGGGAACTCGTGTTTTGGTTGACACATATGATCAGGGCGCCATCGTCGCATTCGGCTTGAAGCGAATTTTTTGATTAAATCGTCGATAATTTCGTTGACTTTGCTCTGGTGCGTAATCGTTTAAGACGGCATGCTGTGAAATCAGTAAAAGACTGAGTAAGGTGTAATAATGGCGATTGCGCAATCTTTGCCATCGACCCTCGCAAAACTGCATGCGCCGGTCCGATTCGGCGTTGAATTGGTATTGGTCATTTGTCTCGCGATTTTCGTGGCGCGGGTGGTTTGGTTGGTCGCTTCGCCCTCGGATAGCGTCGCCACCTATACAGAGCGGCCTTTGCCATCCCCCATGCGCTCGAGTGCAAGCGGCGTTGCGGTCTCGTCGGATCGAACGATTTTGGTTCGCAGCAATCCGTTTGAGACCGACAGTACTGAGCCGATCATTCAAGACGCGCCCGAGACCAATCTCAATCTTCACCTCGCAGGCCTTCGCATGTCGACGTCGGACGCTGAGTCGGGCAATGCAATTATTCGCACGCCGGATGGCAATGGGAAGAATTACAGCGTCGGTGATGAAATTCTCAGCGGCGTTACCCTGCAGCGCATTTTGTCGGATCGCGTCATCATCAATCGTGATGGCGCAGATGAGACGCTGATGCTGGGTGGGCGTGGACCAGGACTGTCCGTGATTTCGGACGATTCGCAAATCGTCGACGCGGCGCGCGAAGCGGCGCGACGCGAAGAGGCGAGTTCCAGCTTGCGTAGAGGTGGCACGTCTGACCTTGTCGACACACCTGAGGTGCTTTTACGGAACCCGGAATCGCTGTTCGCTAATATCAATGCGCGCCCGGTTGCGAGCAATGGCAGGGTGACGGGATATCGCCTGGAACCGCTGGGCAGCGCGGATGCGATGCGCGAGCTTGGCCTGGAACCGGGAGATGTGTTGCAACAAATTAATGGCACATCTGTGGATAATCTCGATATCGGTGAAATCATTGATGAAATTTCTTCAGCCGAAACAGCGGATTTGCAGCTCAGCCGAAACGGCGCGGCGCGAACTATTCGTTTAAGATTCGGTGAGTAGGATAGGGTAATGAAGACGTTAATTGTTGCCTCTGCCCTTGCTCTGGGCGTGCCACAAATCGCGATCGCGGAGATGAATTCGCCGACCGCTGATCGGCACGTTTTGAGCTTGAATGATGTCGACATTAGCATCCTCATAGATGACATTTCTCGGATCACCGGCAATACGTTCATCGTTCATCCGGATGTGCGGCGCGTTAAAGTCACGGTGATGTCGCAGTCTTCGGTGACCACCGAGGAAGTGTTTCAGGTCTTTTTGTCGACTTTGCGAGTGCATGGCTTTGCCGCGGTTCCGGCGGGGCGGAACGTCTATCGAATTGTGCCAGAGCAAATGGCGATTGGCGAGGCCGCGGGGCGCGGCGAAGGGCCCAATTCGTTTATCACACAGGTCTTAAAGCTCGATAATTTCAGCGCGATCGAGGCGGCTCAGATGGTCAAGCCGCTGGTCGACGCTCAAGGCCAAGTGGTCGCCAATGCGCGCTCAAACACGTTGGTGATCGTGGATTATGCATCGAATATGCCGCGTTTGCGGGAAATCGTGCGTGGATTGGACGAAAATGACCGTACGCAAGTGCAGACCATCCCGCTGCGCAACGTCCCAGCGCGCGAGATTCAGGCGATTTTGTCGGACCTTTTGAGTGACCGCGAGGATAATCCAAACAATCGTTTCGAAGTGTCGGCCTCGGCCAGTTCGAACTCTATTGTTCTCAAGGGCGATGAAGCGACGGTCGCGCGCGCGGTGAAAGTCGCGCAGGAGCTCGATCAATCCGATCCGGTGCGTGACAGTCTGAGAGTGATTGAACTGCGCAACGCCAATGCCGAGGAGATCGTGCCCATTCTTGAGCGGTTGGCTGAGACAATGGCTGAACAATCGGGCCCAGCAGAATCACAAAAACCGGCGGCGACAATCGCACACCACCAACAAACCAATTCACTCGTGATCAGCGCTTCACCAGATACGATTCTGGCAATGGAACGCGTGGTTGAAGCTTTGGACAAGCGCCGTGCGCAAGTTTTGGTCGAGGCCATCATCGTCGAAATGTCGGACAATACCGCGCGCGATCTCGGGGTTCAGTTTTTACTGACTGGAACAGGTGATTCGTCGGTGCCATTTTTGAGCACGAACTTTTCACGCACGGCGCCAAACCTCCTGCAGCTTGGCGGCGCCCTCATCGACCCGACAACTTTTGGCGGGACCAATCCATTTACAGAAGGGGCGGTTGAATCTTTGCTGCAATTGGATGGCGTTTCTGTCGGAGGAGGCGGCCGTAGCGGAGACACGCTGTTCGGCGCGATTTTGACCGCGGTCGAAAACGATACCAATTCCAAGGTGCTGTCTAAGCCTTTCAACCTAACTCTCGACAATGGCACATCTGAATTATTGGTCGGACAACAAATCCCGGTCGCGACTGGGGCGACGCTTTCCTCTGACAATTCCAATCCATTCCGTACCGTGACTCGCCAAGATGTTGGCATCAAACTTAATGTCACGCCCCGGATATCTGCCGACAACACGATCAGTTTGGATATCTTTCAAGAAGTGTCGAGTATCTCGACGACGCTCAGTGATGGGCTCGATGATTTCGTCACGAATTTGCGTCAAATCACCACCACGGTGCTCGCCGATGATGGCGAGATCATTGTCATCGGCGGGCTCATCCAACAAAGCGAAGAAGATGTGAATGCGAAAGTGCCGATCGCGGGCGACATTCCAGTCCTCGGCAACTTGTTCAAGTCGGATAGTGATAGTCTGGTCCGGACCAACCTGATGGTATTTATACGACCTACCATTGTTCGAGACCGCGAAGGCGCGCAGAGCGTCACATCGCGGAATTATCGCTATCTTCGCGCCGAGGAATTGCTGCGCTCCAATGATGAAGGAGATGTCTCAGACATTGATGCTTTTATTGATGAAGTGCTCGGCGTTGATAGTCGCACCACACCCGCCTTGCGCGGTCGATCGGAATAAGTTGGACGATGCAAACCACTGATCTCTCTTATGCGTTTGCCAGGGATAAAGGCCTCGTGGTCCTGGACGCGGGCGGCGAGCAGGTTCGTGTGGGGGCGCGCAACGGGGTGGATCCGTTCTCCTTAATTGAAGCCCGGCGAGTCCTGTGCCGCCCATTAAAAGTTGAGCCGATGGGCGTTCAAGACTTCGAGCGAGCGCTGACCGAGCATTATGCGCGCGAAGGTGTATCCGGCGATGAAGCGGAAGCCGCACTCGACAGCCAAGGCGGATTGGCGAGCCTGGTGGATGGCATTCCGGAGACGGCAGATTTGCTCGCCGGTGATGATGATGCACCGGTGATCCGACTGATCAATGGTCTGATTTACGAAGCGGTCAATCGCAAAGCGTCTGATGTGCACATCGAACCGCACGAGGACACGCTATCGGTTCGCTATCGAATAGATGGTGTCTTGCAAGAAGTGTTGACGCCGTCCCGACGGTTGGCCGCGCCTTTGACGAGCCGGATTAAGGTCATGGCGCGGCTCGATATTGCTGAAAAGCGCGTGCCGCAAGATGGGCGCATCTCACTCTCGATTGGTGGTCGCAGCATTGATGTTCGCGTGTCGACGCTGCCCAGTCGCTATGGCGAACGCGTCACCATGCGTTTGCTCGATACGCGCAATGCCTTGCTCGGTCTGGATGAGCTCGGAATGGATGAGGTAACGCTCGACCGGTTTCGTAAAATATTGGCGCAACCGAATGGCATCACGCTGGTCACAGGTCCGACAGGATCCGGGAAAACAACAACGCTGTATTCCGCGTTGTCCGTCCTGAACAATGGCGAGCGTAATGTGATGACCCTTGAAGACCCGATTGAATACGGGTTGGAAGGTATTTCGCAAACGCAAATGCACCACAAAGTGGGTCTGACCTTTGCCGCTACGCTCAGGGCCATTCTGCGCCATGATCCAGATGTGGTCATGGTCGGTGAGATCCGAGATCTCGAGACCGCAAAAGTAGCGTTTGAGTTTGCGTCGACGGGTCGGCCCGTGCTCTCAACGGTGCACACCAATAGTGCGGCGGGCGCGATCCAGCGCCTTCGCGATATGGGGATCGAGCCCTATGTGTTGGCGGCCACTTTGAAGGCGGTCATCGCGCAGCGTTTGGTGCGGAAGCTCTGCGAGCATTGTCGCGAACCGCATGCTTCAACCCCCGAAGAACGCGCCATGTTCGACTTACCGGAGGCTGATGCGCCCCAGTTCTGGCGCCCCAAGGGCTGTATGGCATGTGGCAATTCCGGCTATAATGGACGCTTGGGCGTCTATGAATTGATCACGGTAGATGCGGGTTTGCGGGACCTCATTCGTGCTGACGGATCTGAAGACGAAATCCAAAACATGGCGCTGTCGAACTATCACACGCTGTTCCGCAACGCGGCCCGTTATGTGGCGTCTGGCCTCACCAGTGTGGAGGAGGTCTTGCGCGTTTGCCGACGTGAGGAGGAACGCTAGCGATGGCGGTCTTTGACTATGTCGCGATCGGCGCGGACGGGAAACGTGCGACAGGCGTGATCACGGCCGACTCGGCGCGCTCGGCCCGGAAAGAGCTGCGCTTGCGGCAAATGTCGCCTCTGGAAGTGAAGGAAACGCGGCAAAAATCTGTGTCGCGATCCGGTCGCGGTGGAGGGTCTCTGTCCGGAAATGATTTGGTGCTGACCACACGGCAATTGGCGATGCTGATTAAATCTGGCGCAACCGTTGAAGAGGCGCTGGGGGCAATTGCGGGTGAGGCCGAAAAGCCTGCCGCGCGGCGCGTATTGATGGGGGTGCGCGGCAGTGTCCAAGAAGGCTACTCCTTCTCTGAAGCCTTGACCCAATCATCCAAGGCGTTTCCGTCTTACTATCGCGCTGTGATTTCTGCTGGCCAAGCCTCCGGACGCCTGGGCGATGTCATGGATCGTCTGGCCACGCACCTTGAAAAGTCGCGCAAGCTTAGAAACAAGCTCCTTTCCGCTCTGATTTATCCGATTGTCCTGGCAGTCGTGGCTCTCGTCGTCGTGATTTTGTTGCTCATATTTGTCGTGCCGGCCGTGATCGAACAGTTTGAAACGCTCGGCCAAGACCTACCGCCGTTGACCAATGCGGTGATCGCCGTATCCGAGTTCATGCGCGGTTGGGGCTTGATCATTCTCCCAGCAATCGCCTTCGGGGCATGGATGCTCCGCGGCGTCTTTCGAACGCCTGCGGTCAAGCTCGGCTGGGACAGGCTGGTCTTGCGGATCCCTTTGCTCGGCAAAGTCATTCGTAGCGCCAATGCGGCGCAGTTCGCGCGCACATTCGCAACCCTGTCAGGCAGTGGCGCGACCGTGCCGGACGCGCTCGTCGCAGCCCGCGGATCGGTTGGCAATGAAGTGTTTCGACAAGCATCAGTGACGGTGCGGCGGCAAGTGGAAGAGGGGCAACCCCTCAACCGGGCGATGCGATCAACCGAAGTTTTCCCGCCGATGCTTGTCCACATGGTCGCAAGTGGCGAACGCGGCGGCGATCTTCCGGCCATGATGGGCCGGGCGGCTGACTATATGGAAGAAGAGCTCGATAGCAATGCGACCGTTGCATTGGGCCTTTTGGAGCCGCTTTTGATCGTCGTTTTGGCGGGCGTGGTCGCACTAATCGTATTGGCCATTATGTTGCCTATACTGCAGCTTAATACATTGGCGATAGGTGCCTGAGGAGAGAAGAATTATGCCCAAGAGTCGTAAACGCACACCTCAAAACAAGCTAAACCGCCAACGCGGCTTTACGCTCACCGAAATTATGGTCGTCGTCTTCATTATCGGCCTTTTATCCACGGTCGTCTTATTGAATGTGACCGGCGCCATGAGCCAAGGGCGGACGACCAAAGCCGCAACGGATATTACCCGTTTGTCCGGCGCGCTGCAGTCCTATAGCGGCGATATGTTCACCTTTCCGACACAGCAGCAAGGTTTGGACGCTTTGGTGACCAAACCGGACAATGCGCCAGACGGAAATCGTTATCGTCCGGGAGGGTACATCCAAAAACTCCCGAACGACCCTTGGGGACGGCCTTATGTTTATGAAGTGCCAGGCGAAAACAATCGTCCATACGATTTGTATTCACTCGGCGCGGACGGTCGTGAGGGCGGGGAAGAAGACAACGCAGATATCAGCATCTGGGATCTTTAACACCGGAACCCTGAAGGGCTCGATTTTGAACCGCCAACCCGTCTTCGCCAACCAATCCGGCATGACATTGGTCGAGGTCATGGCGGTTTTGTTCATCATTGGCCTCACGGCGGGCATGGTGACGCTGACGCTGCCGCAGCGACCGACCCCCGAACAAGCAAGCGCGCAAGCCTTTGCGAAAGCGCTCCGCGACGGACAAGAGCATGCCATCATTGTCGGGCAACCGGTCGGCGTCCGCCTGCTGGAGAATGGATACGCGATGATGCGTTGGCGGCAGGACGATTGGCGCCCGCAAGGTCGCCCGACCTTTTTGCCGTCTCGCATGACGCTCAGTCACGAGGCTGAAGAGACTGATCGGCCGGGCAATTGGCCCGAGATCGTCTTTGATCCCACGGGTGTTGTGGAGCCTCTGGCATTTCAGTTGCGGTCACGAGGCGTGCGCATCGATATTTTCGTTGATGAAAACGGGGAGGTGCAGCTTGTCGAACGATAATCGCTGCGCAGAGGCCGGGTTCAGCCTGGTTGAAACCGTTGCCGCTATGGGCATTCTTGCGCTGGCTGCGATCCCGCTTTTGCAAGTTACGACAGACGCAACCCGCAACGCGGCCAGCCTCGAGTCGCGCCTATTCGCACGGACCGTTGCCGAAAACGTGATGGCACGGGCAATGGCGACGCCGCAAGTCCTGGATGCTGGGGTTACAACCGGACAAGAAATCCAGATGGGCCGGACATATGTTTGGACCCGCACCACCAGCTTGGCAGAAGTCGGTCAGTTGCAAAATCTCAAAGTCGATGTGCGACCGGATCAGAATGAGCAGGTCTTGGCCAGTTTGGTGAGCCTGAAATATATCCCGCAAAACCTGCCCGCCGGCAGCGCGCCATCGCCCTCAGACCGCGAGGAAACGCCGTGAGATCTCGCCCATCCATGCAGGCCGGATTTACGCTCGCCGAAACGATGGTGGCCTTGTTTATATTGGCGATCGTCTCCACAGCGGGCTCGGCGCTGCTGATCAGCGCCACGTCCGCAAGCCAACAAATTAGACAACAAGAAGCCGAAGCCCGCCGATTGGATGTCGCGCAAAGCTTGATCCGGCAGGACATCGCGGCGATGAGCCTGCGCGCGGTCAAACCGGCCGATGGCTTCTCACCCTCAGCAAATTTAATCGGCGAGGCGCCGCGCGGCGAGCTGCCGTTTCTGCGGTTCGTGCGCACGGGCTGGCTTAATCCTGGAAGTGTCGAGCCAAGAAGCAATCTTCAATACGTACAGTATATTCTGCGCAGCGGCGCCTTGATCCGAGAGGCAACGCTGCGACCGGATGCAATCTCGGCAACGCCGGTCTCATCGCGCGTGCTTTTAGAGGATGTCGCGTCCATCGAGCTCGGCTTTTTTCGCGGGGATCAGCGATCCGAGTTTTGGCAAGGCGATGCGCTGCAAGGGCTCGATCTCATGCCAAGCATGATTGAAATGGACATCATATTCACGGATGGCACGCGCCTGTCGCTGGCAACACTTACGGGAGCCCGGCCATGAACCAGAAATGGCCTTCTCAGCGGGGCGCGGCGCTCTTAACGGTGATGATGATCGTTGCCGCCATGTCTGTTGCTGCGCTTGCCATTACAAGCGCCGTCACAGATGCCTCGCAGCGGTCGCGCGCGTTGGACGCGCAGGCGCAATTGGGCTTTTACGCGGCATCCGCTGAAGAAGTCGCCAAAGCACGATTGGTCGATGTGCTAGCACCGCTCGAAAATCGGTTGAACGCAGACTTGCCGGGGCTCAACGAACCGCAAATAATCCCGGTTGATGGCGGTGTGTTCGCGGTGCGGGCAAGAGACGCGACCAATTGCTTTGATCTCAACCGTTTAACGGTCAGCGGAGACGGCGGCGTCCAAATCGCAGATGCAGAGTCGCAAGCCGTCTATCGGGACTTGCTGAGCGCCCTAATCGAAGAAGGGTACAACTCTGATATCGTCGCTCTGGTTTCGAGCTTAACGGACTGGATGGACGACAATTCTGTTCCGGCCAGTGGCGGCGCCGAAGACAGTTTTTACAGCAGCGAAACGCCAGCCTATCGGACGTCGAGCCAAACCCTCGCGTCAATAGGTGAATTGCGCAGCATTCGGGGGTATACGCTCGATGTATTTGCGCGCATTGCGCCTGTGGTGTGCGCATTGCCAGCGGCGGCGGCAAATCAAAACCGAACCCTCAACATCAACACGCTCGAACCCCAGCATGCGGTTTTATTGCAGCAAGCCTTCGGGGAGGCTTTGTCGCTTGAAGACGCCCGCACATTGATCGAGACGCGCCCGCAAGGCGGATGGGTGGATGTTGCTAGCTTGCTCGAGGACCCCGTCATAGAACGGATTGATCCCGGTCTGATCCAAGCGGATCAATTGGGCGTCATCAGCACACTTGTAGAAGTTTCAGCCAATGTGTCTTATCGCGGACAGGACATGACGATGCGCTATCTCTTCGAAGCTGATCCAGGGCGTCCAATCCGCACCCTTCGCCGCGAAAGGATCGGATAATGGCGCGCGTATACGGCTTCTTGCAGCCCGACGGGTCGCTATTGATGGCGCGCCGCCAAGGTCATTCATGGACGGTGACATCTCAGCAAAAGGGAGTCGAAGGCCGAGGTAGCAATGTGGTTGTTTTTATCAACGGCCTAGATGTGCTTGGTCTGTCAGCAACGATCCCCGCGCGCAACGAAAAAGAAGCGCTGAAGGCCGCGCCGTTCGCGGTTGAAGATGATCTCGCTGACAATATTGAGAACAGCCACGTGGCATTGGCGGAGTTGGATAAATCGGCCACGACAATGCAGCGCCAAATCAATGTGATTGCGAAAACGACGTTGGCGCAAATCATCGATTTGCTGGTTGAGCATGGCCTTGATGAGGCCGAACTCGTCGCGGCGCATTCTATTTTGCCGCCTGGCAATGTCCTTTATGAAGCGCCTGGTTTAATTCTCGGCCGCCTTGGTGGTCGCAGCTTCGCCTTAGATCCGACCTTAGGGCGCGATGTGTTGGTCCGTTTGGCGGACCCATTCGAAGACATCCTAATCCATGGCGATCAGCTGGGCCGCGCCTTAGGGCAAACCGCGGTGACCGAAGGGGCTCAAACACTCCCGGCACTATTATCGCAATTAGCGACATGGGCGGATGCCGGGCAGCCTTATATCGGGTTGCGCAAAGGGGGGTTTGAGGCCGTTCAACAGCTTGACCTGGAGGCAATTGGACGATGGAAGTCTGCCGGCGCGATTGCCGCCGTGACCGCCATTGCATGGTTTGGGTCGATGGTCTTGGAGACGAATGCGATGAATGCGCGGGCGGAGGCTCTGAACGCGCTTGCCGGAGAGTTCGCGCAGACCGGTTGGCCTGAATTGAGCGGCGATGTGAATGAAATTCTGTCGCTCTCGCGGAGTTCAACAAGCGATATCACGCAGCCCTTTTTGGGCCTGCTCGATGCAACCGCGATTCTCTACGATGCGCTCGGGCAAGTCGAGGGCAGCGAACTGCGAACCTTGCGCTACGATCGCGCGCGACGGCAAATGACCGCCTCTGTGGCCTGCGAAAGTTTTGCCGATCTCGACCGAGTGACAGGCATTCTGAACGCCACAACGGGCCTCTCGGCACGGTCTGGTGATGCCCGCCAAAGTGGTGAGAAAGTGATTGGCGATCTCACCTTAGAGAGTGCGTCATGAGGGCGTGGTGGGCAACAATGGCGCCGCGAGAGCGGGTCCTGATCGCTGTAGCGGCCGTCCTCACCATCATTGTGGTCGGCTGGCAGTTCATGCTGGTCCCATCTGTTGCCGCCCGTGCAGAGGCGCAGGCGAATTTAGATGAAGCTGATCGAGCGGTCGCCCAGATCCAGGAATCATATGTTTTAAAGCGCGCGCAAGGCGTGGTCGCGGCCAGCAGTGCGCGACCAACCTCTGCCAGCCTAGACGATTTCAAGGCCGCTGTTACGGGCGCGGCAGGTGACTTCGGACTTGCGATCGCACGCTTGCAGGGCAATGATACATCAAACGTCCGATTGGTTTTTGATAATGCCGATCCGCGTTTAATCTTTCTGTGGCTAGAAGACGTTCAGGCCAAGCACTCGGCGCAAATTACGCGGTTTAATATGGAACAGGCAGGCAGTGGCATGGTGCGGGTGAACGTTGACTTGGTCGCGGGTGGGTTGTGATGCGACGGCTGTTTCTGTTGGTCATGTTTCTTGCGGCGCTGGTGTTCAGCCTGTTCGCGTTTACGCCGCTTGGATTTGTTTTGAACCAATCAGGCATAGGTGGCCTAGGGGTCGGTTGGGCCAAAGCGGACGGGACGCTGATCAAGGGGCGGATCAGCGGGCTTTATGTTGGTACGCGGCCGGAGCGCGGTTCGCAGCCCATCGGTGATGTCAGCCTCGAGCTGCAACCCTTGTCGCTCTTATCCTTTCGACCCACTTATCGGGTGCAATGGAGCGGCGCGGGGGGACAAGGAACCGCGCGCCTGACGCTGTCGCGAAACGCTTTGCGCGCAAGTGAGGTTCGCATGCGCCAAGAGATCGGTGCTGTCGAGGGCCTGGCGCCGGCTGTCCGCGCCATGGGCGGGCAGTTGGACGTCTCCGATGGAAGTTTTACTCTAACACAGACAGGGTGTGAAACGGCTTCAGGGCAGCTGTCTACGAATTCGCTCGCAACGCTGGCGGCGCAATATGGCCGTCAGTTCGGGGTCGTTTCCGGCCCCATTTCGTGTGATCAGGGCGCGTTTATACTCTCGATGCAAGGCGAGTCGGATGCCGCCGATCGCGTTCAAATTGATGCTCGCGCTGCCCTAACGGGGCAAGGCGATTTCACCACGCGCGTGCAAACGCAAGATGCGCAGATTATCATCGCCCTGACGCAAATTGGGTTCAGTCGTGAAAATGGCGAATTCGTCTATCGTCAGTCGCGAAGTCTTGGGATGCAGCGATGAAACGAGCCGCTTTGATTTACGCCTTCGCCGGTTTTTTATTGACCGCGTGCGCCGCCACGCCCCCGGCGCCTGAACAAGCCTCTGTTCCGGTTTCCGAGCTTCGACCTGCGCTCGATAGTCTGCCAGCTGAAGGTTTGCCACCACAAACCTTAGATGCCGGCGAATGCGGACTTTTTCTTTGGAGCAAATCCGAAGAGCCAAAATACATATTCTTTTCGAAAGCCCTCTCAGAACGGGCCCTGTTTGCTCAGGATGAAACGCCGCTCGAGATGTATCAAACCCGCGCATCGGGGGATATTTTTGGCCAATTTAATACTCGAATGGAGTTCGCCTCGAACGATGGTCGTCAATTGTCCCTCAGCATGGTCCCCGGGGATATGATGAATGGCGGTCAACGTCTTGAGAGCGGCATCATCACACTTACAGATCGGGAAGGCTGGCAGACAAAGCTGCCCGTCCTCGGGGTTTGGGGATGTCAGCCCGAATGACGCCGCCGGCGGTTGCGCAGATTGTCTTTCAAAATGCACCCGGATCGTTTCGAGCCGTTGCCCTGGACAGCAAAGGCCGTGCGCTCCGACTTTTCTTGCGGCGCTGGGACGGGGTCGGAGAACGTGCGCGATTTGGATCCGTCCACCAGGCGCGTATTCGGACATTAGCCGATGCGCTCCGCGGCGCCTTTTTGGAGCTTGAGTCTGGCGAAGAGGTGTTTCTGCGCCTTGCTGACCGAGCAGACCTTACGGAAGGCGCGCGGTTGCCGGTGCAGGTGCAAAGCGAGAAACGCGCAGGAAAACTCGCCCGCGTGTCGATTATGGGGACCCTGCCGACCGCGCAAGACGCTTATCAAAATTGGTTGGATACGCTGTGCCAAGGATCGCCTCCGCCTCAGGTCGAAGCACCGGATCAGGTTGAAGCCGCTTTTGATCTCGCCCTTCAATCCTCGGTGACTTTGCCGGGCGGTGGGCATTTGCACGTTGATCGCACAAGGGCGCTGTCAGCGTTTGATGTTGACACTGCTGGCCGGGTCGAAAAGGGGAGCGCTGCGGCGCGCGCCTTGAAAATTAACAGCGCGGCCGCGCACGAGATGGCGCGTCAGGTGTGTTTGCGCGGACTGGGCGGTACGCTTGTGCTGGACTGCGTCGCACCTTTGAACGCAATCTCGCGAGACCGACTTCACGCCGATGCGCGCGCTGCGATGTCAGCTTATGACTTAATCAGCGCTCAGGTGCTAAAGCCCTCTGCCATTGGCTTGCTACAAGTGTCTCTGCCGTGGACGGTCACGCCTTTGGCCGACCTGCTCGAAGAAGATCCAGCGGAAACGCAGCTGCTTGCCCTGCTACGATCGCTCGATCGCGCGGCCAAAAGCGCCCCGAATTCACTGTTGACACTGGCGCTTAGCGACCCAGATTGGCGCGCATACTTGGATCACAAAGCGGCCACTGACAAAGCCCTTCAATCGCACCTCCATGGCCGAGTGAACGTGGTGCGGAGCGAAAACGAAAGAAGCGAAACGGTTCTCAAATGAGTCAAAAAAAGTGCCCGATTTGTGAGACAAACCTAATTGTACCGGCGTTTAAGCCATTTTGTTCCAAACGGTGTGCAGATGTCGATTTATCGCGGTGGTTGAAGGGCGGCTATGCGATCCCAGGGCGACCATCCGAGCAGGCCGACGAGGTCCCAGGCGGTGCCGATTCATCGGACGCCTGAGGCCGCCGCATTCACAAATATCGCCGCATCACCGTCCACAAGCTCTTCTGGTGCGTAGACGGCGCGCATGGACTGCTCGATGGGGCTCGGGACAATCTCTGAAACTGTTTGAATCATGCCGACAAAAACGATTTCATTAACCGGGTCGACCCAAAACCAGGTTCCGCGAGCGCCGGACCAGTAATACGATCCATTGGGCGCGGCTAATTTGGTCTGGTCATTGCTTTCGATCGTGCCCACCCCGAAACCATATCCAAGACCAGCGCGATCACCGCCGCCTTGTCGACCCGGTTCTCCGCGATAAACAATCGCGTTTGTTTGAAAGCGTTTCACTGTATCTGGGCGCAAGATTTGAACGGCGCCGAGACGTCCATCATTGCGCAACATTTCCAGGAAGCGAGCATAGTCAAGCTGGGTTGAAAACAAACCATGCCCGCCCTCAAAATATTGCTGTGACTGGTGATCATAAGAGATGCTTTCATCTTCATAATAGATCCAGCCACGGATGGTTTGTTTGCTGACGCTGCTGACCCGATGCGCCTTTTCATCCGGCACATAAAACGCGGTATCTTCCATCTGCAACGGTGCGAAGAGTTCGCGCTCGAGAAAGACGTCCAGCGTTTCTCCTGCAACTCGCTCAATGATCGCACCCTGTAGGTCCGATGCAAGCGAATAGTCCCAATAGGCGCCGGGCACATTTTTAAATGGTAAGCGCGCGATTTGCTGTACCAACGCGTCGGTATTTGCGGCCCCCGTGACGTTCGCCGCGGCAAGCTTGCGATCGATGAGCCCGCCCTCATGATTGTTGTTGCCCAGGCCCGCAGTGTGGCTGAGCAGTTGCGCAATGGTCGGCGGGCGTAGCCAGGCATATGTGTACATATTGCCGTCTTCATCATAGTCAGCGAGGACATCATTGCGGTCGAATTCCGGTAGGAATTTGGTGATCGGATCCTCCAAATCCACCGCACCGCGTTCGACTAAAATGAGCAGACCGACCGCCGTGACGGGCTTGGTCATGGAGTAGATCCGGTGGATCGTGTTATCCGCAATGGTTGCGTTGGTTTGGTCATTGGCTGGGCCGAAAAAACCAGACTGCAATTGCTGACCATTTTGCCAAAAGCCATAGGAAAGACTGGCGAGGGTTTGATCCTCGACATAATGGCTCATGGCGCGGTCGAGCGTGTCTAGCGCATCTTGATCGGGCGTATACACCGCCTGTCGAGGAGATGTTTGAGATTGCGCAACGGGCTGGAACGCCGCGAGCGCGAGGCATGCGGACAAAATGAAACGGCGATAGCCAGAGGGAAACATATGGCGTTTTCCTGCGTGCATGTCCCCCCGATTACGCTGCTTCAACGCTCGAAGTCAGCGCGTGGTTTCCATACCACGTTAGCGTGCGCGCCCGCGCTCAACGATATCCCAGTGTCTCAAAACGCATTGGCGTTTCGGTGCATTTTTGCGCATGCTGGCGAGTCATACGCCCGAGAATATCAGGGCTTGCTCTCTCCTAGGGACTCTATTAGGGAGCCAAAAAGGAAGCCCCCGCCATGAATATCCGACAAGCTATCACTTTCGATGACGTGCTTTTACAGCCCGGCGCGAGTGAGGTGACGCCGTCAGATGTCGACGTGTCGACCCACCTCACCAAAGCCATCGGCCTCAATATCCCGCTCATATCTGCGGCGATGGATACGGTCACAGAAGCTCGCTTAGCGATTGCAATGGCGCAGGCGGGTGGGATCGGTGTCATTCACCGCAATTTCGGGATTGAAGCGCAGGCCGCCGAAGTCACTCAGGTTAAGAAGTATGAGAGCGGGGTCGTGATGAACCCCGTCACGATTGCGCCGACAGCGAGTCTTGCCGAGCTAAAAGTCTTGAAAGAGCAAACCGGGTTCTCCGGCATTCCCGTGGTTGAAAACGGTAAATTGGTTGGGATTATCACCAATCGGGATATGCGATTTGCCCCTGATCTCAATCAGAGCGTGGGCAGCTTGATGACCCATAATGTGGTGACCGTGACCATGGATGTCGCGATCGAAGAGGCCCGCACGCTGCTGCATAAGCACCGGATTGAACGATTGGTCATCGTCGATGAGGCCGGCAATTGCATTGGCTTGCTGACGGTGAAGGACATGGACAAAGCGGCGGTTCACCCTCACGCGGCCAAGGATGATGGCGGTCGGCTTCGAGTCGCGGCGGCGTCCACCGTCGGCGATGCAGGCTTTGAGCGCACAGCCGCCCTGATTGAAGCGGGGGCCGATGCTGTGGTGATCGATACCGCTCACGGGCATTCGAAGGCCGTAGGCGAGGCGGTAATGCGGGCGAAAAAGATCTCGAACGCTGTGCAAATTATTGCCGGCAATGTGGCTACAGGTGACGCGACAAAAGCCTTGATTGATGCTGGTGCAGACGCTGTGAAAGTGGGCATTGGACCAGGCTCTATCTGTACCACACGCGTTGTCGCGGGGGTCGGTGTGCCGCAGCTGACGGCGATTGAAGACTGCGCAGAAGCGGCGCAATCCACCGGCACCCCGATCATTGCAGATGGCGGCATCAAATTCTCTGGGGATTTTGCCAAAGCCTTGGCCGCAGGGGCTTCAACAGCAATGATGGGGTCGATGTTCGCGGGCACTGAAGAAGCACCTGGCGAAGTGTTTTTGTATCAAGGCCGGTCGTACAAAGCCTATCGCGGTATGGGCAGTCTTGGCGCAATGGCGCGCGGATCGGCAGATCGCTATTTTCAGAAAGATGCTGCCAGCGACAAACTCGTGCCGGAGGGCATTGAAGGGCAGGTGCCCTTCAAAGGTCCGATTGCGCCCATCCTACACCAAATGGTGGGCGGCCTGCGCGCCGCGATGGGCTATGTCGGCGCGCCGACGATGGCAGATTTGCATAAACGCGCTGAATTCGTCCAAATCACTGGCGCGGGTCTTAAAGAAAGCCATGTTCACGATGTTCAAATGACCCGCGAAGCCCCGAACTATTCGCTGGGGCGGGGTTAGATTTCATCGAACCAATCCCTTGAGTTGTCATCCTCTACCAATGAGAGATGAAGAATATGCGCGATGGGTGGGCGATTCACCCACCAAACCCTAAGGAAAAGACCAGAGCGGATCACCGGAGTGCCAAGCAGCGTGTGGACGCCCAATAGTTTTGGGGCTGTTGAGGATCCTTTGGCACCATGAGTGTTCAGAAACCGCAAAAGAACACGCTCGACCAAAATCCTGTCGGTACCGGTCAGCCGCTTCAAAAACGCGTCAACGAGGTCACTATCATAGCGAATCTGGTAGTCTGGCACGCGCTTGTCCGCTTTCAATTTTACCCGCAGCACGGTTGGCCCAGTCTAGATCGGCTTGTGTCACTTTTCTCGGGAAGAGCTGTCCGGCCGTTGCATAGTCGATCCGCTCTCCCAGCTTTGCCGACTCCCAGGGAAGCTTGTGGCTGTATTCGCTTATCTCAACCGCGGTCATTGTCCGCGCCCATTGCGCGACCGCTTGAATCAGTTCCTTTTCTTCATCACTCAGTCGGTTTGATTTCAGCGGCACCACATCCTTAAACTCGACCTTGGAATAGCCGAAGACTTTGCGTTTTTCGACCTTGAGCTGGTTCGAGTTTTCGAGTTCTCTTAAGGCCTTCGCCAAATCTCGCGCCGTCGGGCCATATTGTTGTTTCAGATACTCAACACCGGTCAGCGCACGGCCTGTTTCATAAAACCTCGTCATATCCGAAAAATATAAGATCTTATGGAGTTTGACGTGGCCAAGATCAGAGGGTGTGCTGCTGAACAGTTCGCAAACGTAATGCACTGTATCCACAAACTTGGCGTAATCGTAGTCGATATATGGTTCGTTTTGCGCGTTCATTGTGTCATGTTATCCTGGAACAAAAAAAGAACAAGTAAATGTTACATCGATTCTAACGCGCAAGCGGATCCCGCCACATGGGCTCCATCACAGGTGTGCCATCGCCTGCCACGTTAAACACGCCCATCCGTTCAAAGCCATGCGCCGCATAAAATCCTGAATTCGCTGGATTAGAGTTTTCCAAATACACCGGAATGCCCGCGCCATCGCAGGCGTCTAGAACCGGTTTTAGCAAGGCTTTGCCAACCCCCTTGCCGCGTGCGGCCAATGTCGTTCCGATTGTAAACAAATAGAAATGCGGCGCTGTAGGATGCCACTCTTGCATCTTCTCTGACAGATTCATGCCGCGCTTGATCGCGCCGGGAGTTCCGTTCAGCACTTGACCTGAGGCGAACTTCAAAAGCCCCAACATTGTCGGGGCCGCGTCAACACCCGGGGGCATCCACATGGTCGCCCCGCCTTCCGGATGGAGGTGGCACAAGCCATAGGGCACATACACTTCTCGCGCCATGACCCGGAACATGGAGCGGATCGAACTGGCCTTGCCGAAGACATATTGATTGACCGGATCATTGGCGAACGCCTCGCCTGTAATGTCCGCGACTGTGCGCCAGTCTTGCCGGTTGGCGCGGCGCAGCGCGCTGGTTTGAAGATCGATTTGCATATGCTCCCTATCGCCCCAATTCGTGCCCGGCGCCAGATTCAATGAATAAGCGTCCTGCGGCATTCTGTAAAAAGTTCATCGGGGCCGCCAAAGATGGTTGCCAGCGCAATCGGGTATAGCTATATCCGCCCCTCGACCGCGCGCTCCCTTCGTCTATCGGTTAGGACGCCAGGTTTTCAACCTGGAAAGAGGGGTTCGATTCCCCTAGGGAGTGCCACAATTGCCACGTATAATTGATTTTATAAGCGCTCACTGAGTAAAGCCGCGTGACAGCGCAGTCTAGTATGGTTAACACAATACTGGATTGGTGGTGGGCGCATGAACAACGCGGCTGGACAAGTAACAAAACTGAACACAGACTCTGCGGTCCGTTTGACTGGTCGGATCAAGTGGTTCGACGCCGTGAAGGGCTATGGCTTCGTCGTCCCAGAGGCTGTAGATGGGGTCATTCTCAACCAAGATGTCATGCTGCACGTCTCATGCTTACGCGCCTATGGCGAGAACGCCGCAGACGAGGGCGCACGCATTGTGTGTGAAGTCGTTGAGCGCGAACGGGGCTGGCAAGTGCTTAGTGTCATAGAAATGGATCGCCCGCGCGCATCAGTCTTGCGCGACCAAGGGGAGCCCTTGGTGTTCGAGCGGGTGGTGGTCAAATGGTTCAATGCCAGCCAAGGGTTCGGATTCGTCAACCGTCCTGGCCAGACGGCAGATATTTTCATCCATATTTCCGTCATGCGCAAAGCGGGCATCGACATGCTGGAAACCGGGATGGAAATCGACGTCGTGACCGGCAATGGTCAAAAAGGCGAAAACGTTATGGTGGTCAAAAAGTAGCTGCCAGCTTGATCGCATCGCTTGCTCCGGCTCTTCAGCGCCGCTAGACCTAGAGTCATGAAACACCTTACTCTTTCCATTTTTGCAGGGCTGATCTCAGCTTGCATCGGGGCGGCTGCGGATCCGATGGACGTGACTCCGCTGAGCATTGAAAGCGGCGATGATATCCACGCTTTCACCGTCGAAGTCGCCGACGATAGTGACGAAATTTCGTTTGGGCTGATGGAACGTGAAAGCCTCAGCCGCGATGCCGGGATGTTGTTCAACTTCGACCCTCCGCGCGAGCCTGGCATGTATATGAAAAACACGCTGATCCCGCTCGATATGCTGTTCATTTCCAGCGAGGGTCAGATTGAAATGATCGCTCGCAACACAGTCCCTGGGTCCCTGCGGACGATTTCGCCGGGGGTTCCTGTGCGGGCGGTCTTGGAAATCAATGGCGGTCAAGCCGCCGATCTCGGCATTCAACCGGGGGACACGGTGCGCCATCCGATCTTCGGCAATGCCGATGATGAGCAAGCGGCGGAATAATCCGGATGCGAGAGACAGACCTGCCGGTGCATTTGGTCGTGCCGGACGGATTTGTATTGTCACAGTCCCGAGGAGCCTTCAGCAATCATAATGGCCCGGTCTATGAAGCAGTTAGCGAGGGTCAGCTGCGCTGCGGCCTATATGTGCTCGACCGCCACTGCAACAGTATGGGGATCCTGCATGGCGGGATGGCGAGCGCCTTCGCGGATCGCTCCCTCGCCATGGCGGTGTGGCAGGAAACCGCGCGCCGGTCGGTGACATTAAAGCTTACTTTGCATTTTTTGGAGGCCGTTCGGCGGCACAAATGGCTCGAAGCTCATCCGCGTGTGCTGAGCTATGACCATGATTTGGTTCAGGTTTCCGCAGACTTATTGATCGATGGCCAGAGCCTTGCCGGCCGCGCCGATGCGACCTTCAGAACACTGCGAAGACGGCAAAAACAGGGTTGAAACCGGAAAAACCGACAGTATACCGGGAGGCCGGAGCGTGGCGCAGTCTGGTAGCGCATCTGGTTTGGGACCAGAGGGTCGTAGGTTCGAATCCTATCGCTCCGACCAGTTTCTTTTATCGGAGATGGTCAAACATGGATGCCCGTATCTATAAGCCTGCGAAGACCGCTATGCAGTCTGGACGCGGCAATACGAAAGAATGGGTGCTCGAATTCATCTCCTCGGGTCGGCGTGCGAGCGATCCGGTTATGGGTTGGACCAGCATCGACGACACAACCGGGCAGGTGCGCTTACATTTTGACAGTCGCGAACAAGCCATCGCCTATGCCAAACGTGAGAATTTGACCTTTATCGTTGAAGAGGCGCGGGAGTCGAAGCGCTTGGTCAAATCCTATGCCGAGAATTTCGCAGCCAATCGCAAGCAGCCCTGGACGCATTGAGGCAAAGGTCTTTTCGCCAAAAGTCTATGCGCTTCCTCCAAATCCCACAGACGCATAGGATCATTGCTGAGCGCAACGAAACTAAGCATTTCTTAGCCCGTATAAGCGCTTCCGATCGAAACACTTCTTGGGTTTTAATCTCATGACTTTCAGATTAAGCCAGGCGCTCTGATGGCCCCTTAGCTCAGTTGGATAGAGCACCCGACTTCTAATCGGACGGTCGCAGGTTCGAATCCTGCAGGGGTCGCCAGACCCAGAGGCCAGCGGCTTGCTGTGCGCCCAAAGCAGAGAAGAGAGATTAGGATGCGTCTATCCGATTGTCATAATTTCGCAGACTTTCGAGAATTGGCGCGCCGGCGTCTGCCCGGTCCGATCTTTCATTATATCGATGGCGCCGCGGATGATGAAATCACTTATCGGCGCAACACGGCCGCTTATGAGTCGGTCGATTTGGTTCCGCGTGTGCTGAATGATGTTTCGAGTGTCGACCTGACCACTGAGGTGATGGGTCAGACCCTCGATATGCCCCTGTATTGCGCGCCAACCGCCTTGCAGCGGCTCTTTCACCATGAGGGCGAACGCGCGGTGGCAAAGGCTGCCACACGGTTTGGCACGATGTTCGGGGTTTCGTCGCTCGCGACCGTGTCGGTCGAGGAGATCGCCGCCCTCGCGCCGGGACCGAAAATGTTCCAGTTTTACTTTCACAAGGATCGGGGTCTGAATGATGCCCTCCTTGAGCGCGCCAAAGCGGCGGAGTTTAATGTCCTCGCGCTGACGGTGGACACGATTACGGGCGGCAATCGAGAGCGCGATTTGCGCACCGGGTTTACGTCACCGCCAAAGCTGACCCCGGCTTCAATCTTGAGTTTCGCGGCCCACCCGTCTTGGGCGTGGAATTTTTTGACCAAGGATCGATTTGATATG
>JBCCXW010000023.1:0-32016 GCA_039191105.1 Pseudomonadota bacterium | reverse complement strand
TCTCGCGCTCGCTGCCGCAGCTGCAGGGAAGCGCGTATGCAAACCTTGCCTTAGGCGCCCATAATGTTCGCGGCGTTGTGCGCCACATCGGTGAATATGACGATGAGCGTCCCGCAGCGGCGCGCGGCAATGTCGGTGAGAGTATCGACAGCCAAACGACCTTCGATTTGTTTTACAACTGGGAGTCCGAATGGGATCTTGATGTCGGCCTTGCCGTCGTCAATGTGACCGATGAAGATCCGCCATTTGCGGCCTTTGACTTGAATTATGATCCGTACACCCACAACCCGTTTGGGCGGACATTCAAGATCACCGTCACCAAGCGGTTTGGTGGCAGCAGCTAAACCGCCAGATCTGACAAAATTAAAGGGCGGCCGTTTGGTCGCCCTTTTTCGTTGCGCCTCGTTTTAAGAGCAAGCGTGCCGATGGGCGGGCCTAGTTCAAGCCTTCGCGACCAATCGCGTAGAAGCGCTCGCGGCGCTGAACTTTCAGCTCTTGCTCGCTCAGGTCGAGCAGATTTTGCAAGGCTTTGTCGATGGCCTTGCCCGCCGCTTTAATCGCTTTGTCTGGCGCCCGATGCGCGCCGCCGACGGGCTCTTTGACGATGCCATCGACGACTTTCATCTTTTTCAGGTCGTCGGCCGTGATGCGCATCGCTTCAGCCGCATCTTTGGCTTTGGCAGCGTCGCGATACAGGATCGACGCGCACCCTTCGGGCGAGATCACGGAATAGATCGCGTGTTCCATCATCAGCACATGATTGGCAGCGGCGATCGCAATCGCGCCGCCCGAGCCGCCTTCGCCAATGATCAGTGAGACCATTGGCACGCTCAGCGTCAAACAGCGCTCGGTGGAGCGCGCGATCGCTTCGGCTTGCCCGCGCTCTTCGCCGGCTTTTCCAGGGAAGGCACCGGCCGTGTCCACGAATGTGATAACCGGCAGCTTAAACCGCTCCGCCAAATCCATCAGGCGCACAGCTTTGCGATAGCCTTCTGGATGCGCCATGCCAAAGTTATGTTTCAGGCGCGCTTCTGTCGTGCGTCCTTTTTCGTGACCCATGATCACGACCGATTGCCCGTTAAAGCTCGCGAGACCCCCGATAATGGCTTCGTCATTGCCATACACACGATCGCCCGCGAGTTCTTGGAAGTCTTCGAACAAGGTTTCGATATAGTCTGAAAAATGTGGCCGTTCGGGATGGCGCGCGACTTGCGTTTTGCGCCAGGGGTTCAGTGCGGCATAAGTGTCTTTGAGCTGCTTGGCGGCTTTGTCTTTGAGCTTTTGCAGCTCATCATTGATTTGCGGGCCACCTTCTTGCGCGGCGACCGCTTCGAGTTCAGCAATCTTCGTCTCAAGCTCGGCCAGCGGTTTCTCAAAATCGAGATATGTCATTACCATGGCGTCTAAATAGCTCTTATTCGCCTGAATCGCCAGCTTTTTCCCGTACCCGGACTGAACCTTTCGAATAAGAGAATCGGCTCGCCGCGATAATCGGTCGGACCGATTTCATCATAGCCGAGCTTCATAGCGACACGGATGGATGCGCCATTATCAGGATCTATTATGCAAGTCGTGCGTCCCGGCAGGGTTGCATCGAGCCAGTCATGTGCGGCTCGCGTGGCTTCGCTCGCATACCCTTGGCCCCAACCGGATCGTGCCAGCACCCATCCCGCTTCTGGCCGACCTGAAATGTCTGGGTCGAGCCCTCGCTTAAAGTCGGCAAAGCCAACCTCACCGACAAAGGTGCCGCTGCGACGTTCGCGAACGATCCAGTAGCCGTAGCCTAAAATGTCCCAGAGCCCGCGATTGCGCAGATGCGCAAACCAAGCATCCTGCGCGTCGCGGGTCTGACCGCCAATATGGGCGACAACGGCTGGGTCGGCCCACATCGCCGCCATGTCCGGATAATCCGCATTTTCGCAAGGTTTGAGGCTCAGCCGATTGGTTAGAAGGGTCGGCGGCTTCAAGCCTGCTCTTTCATTTGAGCCAGCATTTTGCCCATCGCGGCATGCACTGTTTGCATCGCTTTTAAGGGGCGTACCATGACTTTGAAATCCGTGATCTGGCCATTTTCATCCCATTCGATCATGTCGATGCCATTGACATGGATGCCGTCCATTTCGGTTTCAAACTCGAGCACCGCTTTGTCGCCGCAATCGAAGACGCGCGTATATTTGAACGTGCCGTTGCCCAGCGTGTTCCCAGCGGCGGAGAGATAGGCGAAGGTAATTGCCTTGCCCTCTTGTGGCGTGTGCACCACAGGGCTGCGAAACACGACATCCTCGTGCAGCATTTCGAGCAATCGCGCGCGATCATGACCGCCTGTCATGTAATCGAACCAGTTTTGCAGATTTGGCTGATAGCCTGTGATTGCGACATCGTGTTGGTTTGCCATTGCGGTATCCTCCCTTGTTGTTCAGACGGTGAACCTGCAAACCCCGTTTGTCCAGGCGGAGATACCGCAAAACGGCCTAGTCTGGGCGGCTGGCTTTCTCCGCAAGACCGGATATGCCTTGCCTGGCGCGCAAGGCGGCGCTGACTTCTTCGAGGCTAACCCCTTTGGAGCGCAGTCCAACAAGAACATGGTAAATCAAATCGGCTGCTTCTGCGGCGCTTTCCTCGCGGCCTTGCGCGGCCAGGGCAAGCGCCAATTCTGCCCCTTCTTCAGCAATCTTTTTGCCGCAATGCAAAGGTCCTTTTTGCAGCAACGACATGGTGTAAGACTGATCTGCGTCGCCGCTGGCACGGGCATCAATGGTCATCGCCAAATAGCCAATCATATCGGTAAAGGCGTGGCTGTTTCCGAGCGGGGATTGGGTCATGCTAAATCTCCTGAAACGGGCGAACCGGGGCTCCGGCAGCGGTTAATGCGGCGCGGGCCTCCGCCAAGCTTACCTCGCCGAAATGAAAAATCGACGCCGCGAGCACTGCACTTGCGCCAGCGGTTAAAATCGGCGGGGCTAAGTCGTCCGCTTTTCCGGCGCCGCCGCTGGCGATGACGGGGATGGTAACGGCTTGGCTGACGGCTTTGGTGAGCGATAAATCGAAGCCACTTTTAGTGCCATCTTTGTCCATGCTGGTGAGCAGGATTTCGCCGGCGCCTTTGGTCTCTGCCAGTTTGGCAAATGCGACGGCATCGATACCGGTCGGTTTGCGACCACCATGCGTATGGATCTCCCAGCTGTCTCCAGATTTGCGGGCATCAATGGCGACCATAACGCATTGCCGACCGGCTTTTGCGGCGCAGCGCGAAATCACGTCTGGATCCGCCACGGCCGCCGAATTGATCCCCACTTTATCGGCCCCGGCGCGCAAGAGCTGCACCATATTCTCGGCGCTGCGCACGCCGCCGCCAACGGTGAGCGGCATAAAACACTGCTCAGCGGTCGCGCTGACAATCTCTAAGAGCGTGCCGCGCTCTTCATGACTGGCCGTGATATCGAGAAAGCAGAGCTCATCGGCGCCTTGCGCATCATAGGCTTTGGCAAGCGCAACCGGGTCGCCAGCATCGCGCAAGTCAACAAAGTTCACGCCTTTCACGGTGCGGCCGTCTTTAACGTCGAGGCAAGGTATGATGCGGGTTTTCAACATAGGCCGCGTTTAAATTGGTCTGAGCGCTGCACGCAAGGTCAATTGTTGATCCGCGCTTTGCGGGCGGGCGCCTTCGGACCAAGCGCGGACACGGTCGCTGGATCCGGCGTTTTCTCTTTAAATCGGCACAGATCTTCGATTGAGCAGATCCAACACTTCGGTTTGCGCGCCACGCATGTGTAGCGCCCGTGCAGGATCAGCCAGTGATGCGCGCCGAGCTTGTATTCATCCGGCGTCGTGCGTTCCAGGCTCGCTTCGACTTGGTCTGGATCTTTGCCAGGTGCCAAACCAGTGCGATTGGAGACCCGGAAGATGTGCGTGTCGACCGCGATGGTCGGCTGACCGAAGGCTTCATTGAGCACGACATTCGCTGTCTTTCGCCCAACGCCGGGCAGTTTGACCAGCTCCTCACGCGTCTGCGGAACTTCGCCGCCAAAGTCATCGATAATCATATGGCTGAGCGCGATCACGTTCTTCGCTTTATTGCGCCAAAGCCCGATCGTTTTGATGTGCTGTTCGACGCTTTTCAGGCCGAGCGCGAGCATCTTCTCGGGTGTATCGGCGATTTTGAAGAGATCTTTGGTTGCTTTATTCACCCCGACATCCGTCGCTTGAGCTGACAGTGCGACGGCGACCACGAGCGTATATGGATTGACGAATTCAAGCTCTGTGCGCGGATCAGGCCGATCTTTGGCGAGCCGAGCATATAGCTCGGCCGCTTTATCTTTGCCGAACGTCCGCGGCGCGCGTTTTCGTTTCCGCTTCGTCATTGTCATTCCGAAGACCTAGGGCACTCGCGGTGTCGAGGAAATCGCTTTCTTGCGGCGGACCGTCGCGCTTGCAAACAAATCCGTATTTTGACTTATAGTCTTCGCCATGGAGCCGACGACCGAAACGATTTATTTCGATGCGACGCTGACGCCCAACAGGTCGCTCAGCCCGCGCGCATTTACGATTGTAATGTGTATCGTTGGCGGCATGAGTTTCGTTGCCGGCCTTGCCTTTGTGTCCATGGGGGCGTTCCCAGTGATCGGCTTTTTTGGCTTGGACGCGCTGATCATCTGGCTCGCCTTCCGCTATAGCTTCCGTAAGCTCAAACAAGAAACGCGCGTCCGAGTCACTGCCGAGCAAATTGATCTCCTCCATACCTCGCCAGGCCAAACACCGCGGACCGCGCAAATTCCGACAGCCTTCGCACGCGTCAGTCTCGATTTTCCGGACCGGCGCCCGAGCGAACTTAAAATTTCTCATAGAGATAAAGCCTGGGTGATTGGGCGGTTTTTGACCCCTGCGGAGCGAAAAAGCCTGAAGCGGGCTTTGGACTCAGCCATCTCATCGGCTCGAGAAGAGCGCTACGCCGTATAATTTTCAAAAAAAGTGACGCATGCGTCATGGTTTTTTCATTTTAAGTATGTTACGCTATCGCGAGAGTCATTTTGCGGCAGTGAACGACCGCATTTACGGAGGCCCAGATGGCAGACACGCTGACGAAAATTGCGCACAATTTAGAACGCCCAAAAGTTACGCCGCGAAAACCACTTTTTGACGGCTATTTGGAATTTGATGCGCCGCTCCCAGACGTGTCGACAATCCCGCTCGATGAAATGCACTTGGTTGACCCTGAGATTTGGCGCAAAGGCGCCTATTGGGAATTGTTCCGCCGGATGCGAGAGGAAGACCCACTGCACTGGACGAAAGACAGTTTTGCGGGCGGATTCTGGTCGGTCACGCGCTATGAAGACGTCATGAAGATCGATATCGACCACAAGCGGTTCTCATCCAGCTGGGAGCATGGCGGAATCGTTTTGGGCGAACCAATGGAAGACTTTGAGCTGCCAATGTTCATTGCCATGGATGAGCCCAAGCACTCTGAACAGCGAAAAACTGTCCAGCCGGCTGTTGCTCCGAATATGCTCAAAGAGTTTGAGCCGCTGATCCGCGCGCGCACCAAGGAAATCCTTGATCAAGTGCCGGTCGGCGAGCCATTTGACTGGGTCGATACGGTGTCGATTGAGCTCACCACGATGATGCTCGCGACCCTCTTCGACTTCCCATTTGAGGACCGTCGTAAGCTGACACGCTGGTCTGATATCAGCACGAACCGCGAGAACCCGGATATTTGCCCTGGCGGCGAAGAGCAGTGGAAGGCAGAGCTGCTTGAATGCTTGAGCACCTTTATGGCGCTGTTCGAAAAGAAAAAAGCAGAGCCCCTGCGCAATGACCTTTTGAGCCTGTTGGCGCATGGCGAAAAAACTCGTGACATGACGCCGATGGAATTGCTCGGCAATATGATCCTTCTGATCGTCGGCGGTAATGATACGACGCGCAACTCTATGACGGCCTCTGTCTATGGGCTGAACAAGTTCCCAGACGAGTATGCCAAGCTCAAAAAAGACCACTCCTTGATCCCAAACATGGTATCAGAAGTGATCCGTTGGCAGACTCCGCTCGCATTCATGCGCCGGACAGCGCTCGAAGATGTCGAGATGCATGGCAAAACGATCAAAAAGGGCGATCAGATCGCCATGTGGTATGTCTCCGGAAATCGCGATGAGCGGTTCTGGGAGGAAGATCCCAACAGATTGATCATCGACCGCGCTCAGGCCCGCAATCACTTGTCCTTTGGCTTTGGCATCCACCGCTGCGTAGGCAACCGCCTTGGCGAGTTGCAGCTCCGCATCTTGTGGGAAGAGATCATGGAGCGTTTCAGCCATATTGAAGTGCTCGATGAGCCAAGTCTGACGTCCGGTGCGTTCGTTAAAGGCTACACTTGGATGCCCGTAATCTGTTACGGCAAATAAACCTGCTGCTTATTCTTCGGGCGTGTCCATGACGCCCGACAAGTAACGACGACCGCCATCTAAAGTTATGGCTTCTCCAGTGATGATGGCACTCATCGGATTGGTTAGAAACACCGTCGTCTCAGCGATCTCCTCGGCCAGAGAGGGGCGGCCCATGGGCGTGCGCTCTTGCAGCCAAGGTTCGCGGCCCTCAGCCCGCGGTCGCAGCGCCACAATTGCGTTGACCCGCACATTTTCGGATGCAAGCTCCACCGCTGCCGATTTTACAATCCCAATAATGGCATGCTGCGTCACGCTTTCGCTGAACCGACCTGGTTGTGCCATCGCAGCGCCGAGCGACAGCACGAATGTGAAGGTCCCGGTTTGCCGTGATCGATCTGCCGCATTTTCGGTTTCGGGCCGCTCAGCAATCAGCTCTGGCGTAAACACGCGCAGAGTTTGCACCGCGCCCCGCACCGTTTGCATGAGGACATTTTCGAACTCGTCCATTTCTAGGTCTAAAAGCCGATCCGGAGCAGGGAGTTTCGGAATGCAGACCACGTTATCAACAAATTGATAGGTCTCGAGCGCCGCCGCCATCGCATTGCGTAAGCCAAGTTTGGTATGCACCGCGCCGTGATGGTAGGCGATCTTATCACCTGCTGTCTTTTGCAGCTCTTGAAGCGCATCGGCATTGGGGTCGACGGCCAACACAGCGTGACCTGCATCCAGTAAACGCCGCGCGACCGCATCGCCAGCGGTGCGACCTAGCCCAATAATAAGGGTGACGGGTTTTTCCATGATACGCTCCTGCTCATGTCGCTAGCACAAGCAGGACCGAATGCGGACCGCTGTTGCCTAGCTCGCGCGCAGCATACCTATCTCTTCTTTAAGTCGAAGTTTCTGTCGTTTGAGGTCTCGTAGGAGAATGTCGTCACTGGCGGGTCGTTTTTGTTCTTCGTGAATTTTGGCATCGATTTTGGCGTGGCGCTTGGTGAGTTCTTCGATCCGACCTTGCAGTGACATAGGCACACTCCTTCTTGCTGAAATGATCGCTGTGTCTTTAAGGCAACAGATAACCACAGGTTGATGATTGAGTCACGACTGATCCATGTTGAATCCGAATCGGCCAGAATTTTTCCTGTGTATTCCCTTAGCGCGCTTGCTTCTTCTCGTTTTTTCGGCGGAACATCATTTCATCTGCCGCCGCGATCAGGGCAGCGGCGTCTAGCCCGGCGCGCCAGGCCACTGTTCCGCACGAAGCTCCAAGCTGGACCGTGCCAAGCGCTTCATTCTCGGCGTCGCGCACCGTTACTCCGCCGACAATTGCTTCAAGCGCGCGCGCCTTCGACTGCGCGTCGGTGATGTCGGCGTGGGTCAGCGCGATGCCAAATTCATCGCCTCCAAGGCGACCGACAATGTCGGTTTGACGCACATTTTCCAGCAAAGCGTCTGCGACCCGTTGGATGACTCGATCGCCGGTCGCGTGGCCAAACCGATCATTTATGAGTTTAAACCGATCAAGATCCACAAATATCAAGCAGAGTGGAGCGCCATAGCGCGCGGCCAGCGCGATTTCGCGAACCAGTTCGCGTTCAAAGGCGCGGCGATTGAAAATCGGGCAGAGCGTATCGCGATCAGCCAGGCGCGCGGCGGTTTCGAGCTCGTGCATCAATCGCGTGCGATCTTCCCGCAAACTCAACACTTCGCCCGCGAGCGCTTCAATCGCCGCCTCCACGTGCCGCGGCAAGGCAGCGGTGTCTAATCCCAGCGCTGAGATCAGGTTGCGGCGCCGCTCTTGCCGCTCCTGAAGATCGGGATCACGCCTCGTATGATTTACGGACTCAGCCATGCACGCAATCTATCGCATCAGCATTGCGAAGCCCAGAGCGCAGGCGGTTGACGCGGCATTCCACATTTTTATGTTGCGCGCTTTGCAGCGGGGGAGTGTATGGCCCGTACCTCGAATAGCGATGCGCCGCAGGTCGGTGTCATCATGGGGAGCCAGTCAGATTGGCCCGTCATGGAAAAGGCGTGTGAACTGCTGGATCAACTGGGGGTTGCATTTGAGGCAAAAATTGTATCCGCGCATCGTACGCCCGACCGCCTTAATGCGTATGCATCGAGCGCCAAAGGACGTGGCCTGAAAGTCATCATCGCCGGCGCGGGCGGCGCTGCGCACTTGCCAGGCATGACGGCTGCCATGACACCTCTGCCGGTGCTGGGTGTGCCCATACAATCTCGCGCTTTGAATGGTATTGATAGTCTGCTTTCGATTGTCCAAATGCCGAAAGGCGTGCCGGTTGCGACGCTCGCGATTGGTGAAGCTGGTGCCGCCAATGCGGGGCTATTGGCAACCTCAATCGTCGCGCTCGAAGATGCTGACCTTGCGGCGCGCTTGGACATGTTCCGAGCGGCGCAAACCGCAGCGGTTGACGAGACGCCTGAGGCATGACTGCACTCCACCCGGGCGCAATGATTGGTATTTTAGGCGGCGGGCAACTTGGCCGGATGCTGGCGAACGCCGCGGCGCGACTTGGATTCGATGTTTCAATCTATTGCCCCGAGGCAGATAGTCCGGCCGCGCGCGTCGCCGCAAACGCGACGATTGGTGCGTATGAGGATCACGCCGCCCTGATCGGCTGGGCCAAAAAATGTGACGTCATCACCTATGAGTTCGAAAATGTCCCGGTCGAAGCGGCCACCGGACTGATCCAAGCCGGCTGTATCGTACGTCCCGGCGCGAAAGCGCTGGAAGTGTCGCAAGATCGGCATACTGAAAAGTCTTTCCTAAAGGCGTGCGGCATCGAAACGGCTGCCTTCGCGGCCGTGCAGGATCCGTCTGAAATCGGTGACCGGATTGCCGAGTTTGGTGGACAAGGGATCTTAAAAACGCGTCGCGACGGCTATGATGGAAAAGGCCAGGCGCGGCTTGCCGCGGGTGATGATTTCGGCGCCGCGCTTAAGGCGCTTCAACATGCGCCATGCATTTTGGAGGCGCTGGTTCCGTTTCGGCTCGAAATCTCAGTGATTATCGCACGCCATGCGGACGGGGCGACCGTTTGTTATGACGTGCCACGAAATGAGCACACGAACGGTATATTGAGGCGCTCTGTCGTCCCGAGCCGGTTGGCGGATGAGATTGAGGCGCGGGCCTGCGATGCGGCAAATCGTCTGGTCGAAGCGCTAGACTATATCGGTGTTTTAGCATTGGAGTTCTTTGTCCTTGAGGATGGTCGTCTCTTAGCCAATGAATTTGCGCCGCGCGTGCACAATTCCGGGCACTGGACACCAGAGGCTTGCGCGACCGGGCAGTTTGAGCAGCATATTCGCGCGGTGGCAGGTTGGCCGCTCGGCCCCGTAACCCGATATCAGAATGTCGAGATGCTGAACCTGCTCGGCGATGAAGCCTATGTCGCAGCGCGCCGACATGCCGATCCGAGTAGGCTGACGCTCTATGGCAAAAGAGAATCAAAGCCCGGCCGAAAAATGGGTCACCTGGTCAAGCGGCTGACTTGAAAGCAAACTTTCGATAACCAATGAATGAGATCAACGTTGAGGCCGCGACCGCGATGCAAATCGGCAAGAAGGCGCCGAGGCTTGGGAAAAACCACAGCAAGCCCGCATAAACGCTGAAATTAAACAGAGCCGCCCCAATCGCGACGATAAAATATCGCGTGCCTTCCCGAATTTGAGAATCCGCACTCGCACCAAACGTCAAAGCGCGGTTCAGCCGCCATGTCACAAACATCGCGGCGGCAATTGCTACAGCCCTGGCGATGAGCGGCCCGATACCAAATGCGATCAAAAGCAGGGTTATGCCTGCATCGACCATGAAGCCAAGCCCGCCAACCAGCCCAAAACGGCTGAATTGGACGAGCAATTGACGCGTCATGCGCCCCAGTCCGGCGCCTTAAAGCTCAGAAACACGGCGCGTTTGGCTTCAATCCGCGCGCGGGCGAGACTGTCAAGAATTAAACCGCAAACGCCCATAATCGTCGCCATGATGAATAGTCCTGTCGACAGAATCGCGGTCGGAACGCGCGGCACTAAGCCCGTCTGGGCATATGTGATGGCAAGCGGCAGCAAGAGAATCAAGGCCGCTAAGACCATGCACAATCCGATGGTCCCAAAAAAAGCCGCCGGCCGGGTTTCTTTGGCCAGCATGGCAAACATGCCCAGGATCCGAAACCCATCACGGAAGGTCCGCAATTTGGATTCGCTATCCTCCGGCCGGACGCCATATTTGGTGGGACGCTCCAAAGTCGGAATGCCAAGCTGACTGCAATGGACTGACATTTCTGTTTCGATTTCGAACCCGCTTGAGATCGCCGGGAAGGATTTTACAAATCGTCGTGAAAAGACTCGATAGCCTGAAAAAATATCTGAGAAGTGTTTGCCGAACAAACGGCCATAAATCTTGTTGAACAGTTTGTTCCCAAATGCGTGGCCTTCGCGGCCAGCATCTTTCGTGACATCGGCGCGCGTACCGACGACCATATCAACATGATTACGCTTTAAAAGTTCGATCAGCGTTGGTGCGATAGTGGCGTCATAAGTATCGTCGCCATCGACCATGACATAGATGTCGGCTTCAACATCTGAGAACATGCGGCGCACCACATACCCTTTGCCCTGCTGGCGTTCGGAGCGCACAATGGCACCGGCATTGGCGGCAACTTGAGCTGTGTCGTCTTTGGAATTATTGTCGAAGACATAAATGTCGGCCCCCGGCAGTGCGATTTTGAAGTCCTCAATAACTTTGGCGATGGTAACCGCTTCATTGTAGCACGGAATGATCACCGCGATGCGTTCGGCGCCAATCGCGGCTTTGCCTTGGGGATGGCGTTCATCGAGCTCTGACCACATCGCGGAAGCCTTTCGTAACTTCTCTATGTGATAGCTCAGGCTTGCTTAATAACCGGTAAGGCTTAGAGGGCACGAACGTTAATGAGCACTTCACACAATTGGCAGCGCGGGGCGCTCAGCGAAGGGCGTTGGATCCTCTGGGCGATCGGCACGCTCTTCGTTTTGAGCTTAATGCCGCGCATCACTGACTTGTTCGACGGCACGTTTCCAGGCTTGGACGATATGATGCGCTTGCAGCAAGTGCGGGACTTGCTCGCGGGTCAGGCGTGGTTCGATGTCAACCAGTCGCGCATGCTCACCCCTGAAGGCGGTGCGATGCATTGGTCACGATTGCCGGATGTGTTCTTGTCCGCGGCCATCGTGGCGCTGAGCCCGATTCTGGGACCGGCAAATGCCGAAATCATCGCCATGGGGGTTTGGCCACTCATTCTGTTCGCCGCCGTCTTAGGTCTGATCTGCCGAGTCTCGCAGCAGCTCGGCCTCGGGCGTGCAGGGCAGGCCTTTGCCATGCTGTTCTTCACGACATCCGCAGCCGTATATAGTTTTTGGCCCGGCCGGATTGATCATCATGGCCTGGTTGTGGTGCTATCCCTCGGCAGTTTAACAGCGCTCTTGTCCACGCAATTGACCGCGCGATCCGGCTTGCTTTTAGCATTTTGTGTAACGGCGGCGATATCCGTTGCCCTTGAAGGCTTACCCTATGCGCTTGGCAGCCTCGCCATTATGGGGGTCTTCTGGGTTGTCCGTGGCCATCAAGAAGGCGTGCGTTTGACCGCCTTAGGCGCCGGATTGATGGTGTTTTCAAGCCTCTTCTTTCTCTTTGACGCGCCTGGCTTGAGCGCCGATCGGTTGGTCTGCGACGCGTACGGCGCCTCGCATTGGGCCGCCGTCTTATTCGGCGGTATGTGCTTTATCGCGCTCGGCATTTTTGGTGGACTGCTCGACACTTGGCGCAAACGTTTGTGGGTGGGCGGCCTCTTGGGGGCGGGCACACTCGCCGTTTTTATCCTCGTCAATCCAGCATGCTTTGCGAATCCTTATGCCGACGTGCCAGAGCCCGTCCGCGTGGCCTGGCTCAGCGCGGTAGATGAAGCCAAAACTTTGACGCGCGTATGGGCGGATGAACCTTGGCGGATCATTTGGGTGTTTGGCTTCTTAACCGTTGCCACCGGATCCGCGATGGCGATGCTGGCGGGCGCTGAGCCTCACCAACGGGTCGCGCGGATTGGTTTTACGCTCCTCTTAGGCCTCTCAATTGTCGCCACGATTTGGCAAGTCCGAGGACAATTGTTCTCGCATATGTTTGGCGCGATCGCGACGGCTTGGCTGGCTGAACGGTTTTTTCTCAGATGGCGGATCGAAGGCGGCGCGCCCAAGCTTTTGGTCTTTGCAAGCATTGCGGTCCTCTGTTCTGCATCGACATGGCGGGCACTGGGAGAGCGTCTCTATCCGAGCGTGGTCGCGGCAAAGGATCTGTCTTTCAGCAGTGAATGTGTCGCCCCCGAAAACTTCCAAACACTGGTGACCGGCGAACAAAGGCGCCTCTTTTCGCCGATTGATTTGAGCATCCCGATTATGGTGCGCACCAAACACTCTGTTTATGCCGGTCCATATCATCGCAACATTGAAGGCCTAGAACAGAGCATCTTGATTTTAATGGGCGATCCGGCTCTCGCGCACCAAAGACTGCTCGACTTGCGCGCCACCCACCTCGTCTTCTGTCAGGGATTGGGCGAGACCAATCTGTATGCGAAGGCCTCGCCAGAAAGCGTCTCTGCGCAGCTCAATGCGGGGCAGATTCCCGCTTGGTTGACGCCTGTGGACGGCCTCGAGGCGACCCAAGGGGTCTTGCGGCTCTACCGGATCGAGCCTTGAGCGCCGCCATTCCAGCGTTGACCCTCTATCGGGTTTGCGCCAAAGGAGGCCATGACAAAACTTACCCAACCAAAAGAAATTATAGATGCTCTAGAACAGCGTTATTCGAACGCTGTGGAGGCCCTTTGTGAGGCGCTCCAAGACTATTTACGAAAAGGCCAAACACCTGATCCAGCGGTCCGCCAATCGGGCGGTTTTTGCTATCCGGAACTGGTGATCAAATACAATCCCGATGGTCCGCCGCCGCCAATTTCGAGGGCGTTTGGGAAAATGTCAGAGGCCGGAACCTATGTTTCGACCATCACACAGCCCGAATTCTTCCGCCATTATCTGCTTGAGCAATTGGTGCCTCTGTTGAGAGACTATGAAGTTGAGGTCGAGGTGCGGGCGTCAAAGACAGAGATCCCCTATGCCTATGTTTGGGATCAAGGCCAAGCCGATGGGCTTGATGAGATCAATCCGGCTGAGCTGGCGAAATGGTTCCCGGCGCCAAATTTGATCGATATCGGCGACGAGATTGCCGACGGGCAATTGTTCGAGCCGCACACCGAACGCCCCCTGGCCCTATTCGATGCCCCGCGCACCGATTTCTCGCTTAAACGGCTACAGCATTATACCGGGACGCCGACCACAGATTTCCAGCGCTATCTCTTATTCACCAATTATCATCGCTATGTCGATGCCTTTGTCGATTGGGGTTTGGACCAATTAGGGGATGGCGGGCGCTATAAAATGCTCTCCGTTGCGGGCGGATTGAAAGTCGATGCCGAGACCGAAAATGCCAGAGCGGAAATTGAAGCGGCGCCCTGGCGGCGGTTTCAAATGCCAGCCTATCATTTGATGGCCGAGAACGGTGCTGGCATTACACTGGTCAATATCGGGGTTGGCCCTTCGAACGCTAAAACCATTACCGACCATTTGGCGGTTTTGCGTCCAGAATGTTGGATCATGGTTGGGCATTGCGGCGGCTTGCGTCACAGTCAGTCGATTGGCGATTATGTGCTTGCGCATGCTTATTTGCGCGATGATCATGTGCTCGACGACGTCATGTCGCCGGACATTCCGATCCCAGCCATCGCTGAGGTGCAGGTTGCGTTACAAGAGGCTGCTGGCGAGATCACTGGTGAGAGCGGCGATGAGCTAAAACAGCGGCTTCGGACGGGCACCGTGGTCACCACAGATGACCGAAACTGGGAGCTGCGCTTCACCGAAAGCGCCCGCCGGTTCAACCAATCGCGGGCGATTGCCATTGATATGGAAAGCGCGACGATTGCCGCGAACGGATTTCGGTTGCGGGTGCCTTATGGAGTTCTGCTCTGTGTGTCGGACAAACCGTTGCACGGTGAGATCAAGTTACCGGGCGCGGCGAACAAATTCTACGAAAAGTCGATTGGTCAACATCTGCAAATCGGTGTTGCAACGCTTGAGAAGTTGGCGAGTGGCGATGCCAAGCTACATAGCCGGAAACTCCGGGCGTTCGACGAACCGCCCTTCCGCTAAGGGGACGATCATGCAGGATCGCGTTAAACGCTTCGACAATATTCGGAATTTTCGTGATTTCGGCGGCTATGAGGGCGCCGGCGGACGCCGGGTTCGGTCTGGTGTCTTGTTTCGGTCCGCACAGTTTGGCGAGGCAAGCGAGGCCGATCTCAAGGCGCTTACAGGCTATGGGATCCGCGTTCAGGCAGACCTCAGGCGGCCAGATGAACGCGAACGCCATGGGCATCGCTGGCCGGTCGAAGGCGTTGAGGTCTTATCCAGTGACAAGGGCACAGCCAGCCAAGCGCCGCACGTTCGTTTCTTGTCAGAAGTTTCGGTCGATGCGGAACAAGCGCATGGGTGGATGTCGGACTATTACCGACAGGCGCCTTACAAACCGCAACACGTCGAGACCTTTTCGGCCTGGTTCCGCGCCCTCGAAACGCTGGCCGAAACGCAAGCCGCCGTTGTGAATTGCGCTGCGGGCAAAGACCGTACAGGCATTCTATGCGCACTCACCCACCATGTCTTAGGCGTCGAGCGCGAGGCGATTTTCGCCGACTATGAACTGACCAATGAGGCGGCAAACGTTGCAGAGCGTTTGCCTGAAATGGCACGGCAGTTCAATCAATACATCGACAAAGACTATCCGGACGAAGTGTATCAGCCTTTTGTCGGCGTTGATGCCGCGTTTTTGACCGCCGCCCTAACAAGCATTCAGGATCGCTCCGGGGATATTGAGACCTATCTCACCGAAACCCTCGGCGTCGACGAGGTCGCGCGGGATCGCTTGCGCGCATTGTATTTGGCTTAGCCAGGGCGGGTTTATTCAGGGCTCAACTGTTTCGCGAGTTTCGTGGCAAACCGGCGTGAGGCGCGGTTGGCATCTGCCCAGACGCCGCCCGGAAAAACATCGCGAATGTCATTTTCGAACCAATCATACTCCTGCGTTGCAAGCACATTCCCTGCATCATCATACGCGGTTCCGGTCAGCTCCATGCCGCCCAGGGAAATCGATCGAAAGGCATCTAGGCCTGGGGTTTGGGAGAGCTGCTCAAATGTCGGCCGGTTCGGTTTCGCATCGATGATGGTCACATCCACTTTGGCGGGGCTGACACCGGCTTTTGTAAATGCCTGCTCGAGGTCTTCGATGATTTCTTCGGTCAGGGCGGCGCCTTCGCGCTCACCATAATTGTCCGCCAGCTCTTCGGCAAAATCTTCACTAAAAGTGACGGCCACTTCGGTTGCAGATGCGGTTTGCAGGACGGCGAGTGCCCCGATCGCAGCAAAAAATATCTTCATCAGGAACTCCCTAAGTTAAATTGGCGCAAGCAAGACATAGTGCAGAAGTCTCGCTTGCGCCAATCACAGGCTCGGGAGGACTATATTAAATTGTGTCCACAAAGACGATTTCAGCGTCTTTAAGTCCCGTTAAAGTGAGCGTCGCGTCACCTGTTATGGCAGCGCCATCGCGGGCGTTTAGGATCTCGCCATTGAGCTCAACAGAACCCTGTGCGAGCACGAGATAGCCAAACCGACCCGCTTTCACCTCATAGTCGAGGGTCTCACCGGCTTTCAAAGTCGCGCCCAAAACAGCCGCGTCTTGCCGGATCGGCAAAGCTTCAGCATCGCCGCGACCACTCGCCAGGACAGCCCATTCGCCGGACCGATCGGCTTTTGGGAAGGCTTTCGCGCCCCAATCAGGCTGACCGCCCGCTGCGGTGGGTTCGATCCAAAGCTGGAAGATCTGGGTGTCTTCGTTTTCGGCGTTCCATTCAGAATGCTGAACCCCGCTGCCGGCACTCATCACTTGAACATCGCCAGCTTCGGTGCGGCCCTTATTGCCCAGACTGTCCTCATGGGTGATGGCACCGTTGCGGACATAAGTAATGATTTCCATGTCGCGATGCCCATGGGGTGGGAAGCCGGTTTGCGAGCGAATGGTGTCATCATTCCAAACCCGCAGCTTACCGTGTCCCATGCGATCGGGATCGTAATAGTGCGAGAACGAGAAGTGATAGTGGGCGTTTAACCAATTGTTTTCAAAGGTTCCGAGGTCAGAAAAGCGTCTAATCTCAATCATGAGAGCCTCCTTATGCGTTGCGTTGCGCAAAAGATGGTTTGCCGCCGGCCCCACACTAGGCGACGCCGAGAGAATTCAATTATGCAATTCTCGAATGGGTGCTGACCAACCAGGAAACCCCACCAAAGGGTGGGGCTCCCCGCTCTCGAGGGTTGGACCTCGTGCGTGTGAGGACCACAGGGGTGAGAGCTTTGGACAGCGTGCTACCGGATCCGCACCGATGCACCGCTGGATGTGTCCTGTTTGACGTCGCTAGGGCCGCCGCTCACGGCAATGGACGACCCGCTAGAGGCGTCCAAATCGACGCTGTTTGAAGCATAGACCTGAACCGATGAGCCACTCGATGCATCGACCAAGACGTCTGTACATTCGAGTTTGTCGAGAGACAGGCTTGATCCCGAAGAAGCATCGATATCGACGCGCGTGCAGGCGCCTTCGAGCGAGACCGAGGATCCACTTGAAACATCCACCTGCAAGTCATCGGCAACAAGTTCGCCCTGGAACTGAGAGCCTGATCCAGCATCAATCGATGTCAGCGTTGGCGAGGCCGCATAGACGGTGAGTTGCGGGCTGCGATACCCCCAATTGCTGCCATGCTTTTTGCGCGCAATCAGCGTATTACCTTTGACCTTAACCTCGACTTGGTCCCAGCTGCCGCGATCAAGGCGGGCCGTCACAGAGGCGTTTGGATCTTGTGTGTAGATCATCGAGATACCGCTCCCGACATCGACTTTGGTGAAAGGCTGGGTGCCGAAATCGCGGGTTTCTGGCGCGGTTACACCGCCCGCAGTCTCCGCCTCGACACGGACCTGCGCGCGCTCCATCGCAGCCTCAGCGCGCTCGGCTTGAGCTTCAGAGCGTTCGGCCATGAGCTCGACTTGCTGCTCGATTCGTTCGGCCTGCGCTTCTGCCCATGCCTCAATCCGCGGCTCGACATGCACGGCCCAGTCTTCGGCGCGGGCTTCAACTTGCGCGCCCCAAGCTTCCATTTCTTCACCCCATGCTTCCATTTTAGCTTCCCACTCAGCCAGTTCCGGGCTGTCCTCGAGAGCGCCTAACTGCTCGGTGTCGACTTCCATATGGAAATGTTTGCCATCCTGTTGGAACACCAAGCCGGCCATCGGTGGCATCTCTGGCATCGGCGGCATTGGCGGTAAGTCTGCCATATCAAAAGCGAAGGTTTCGCCGTCTACGGTGATCGATACGCTCATATCTTGGCGGCTTTCGACCATCACATGGTGTTCGGACGGTGCCTCCGGCGACTGCAAGGCTTGTTCGGCGCGCGGCGCGTCGCTCGGACCACCCTCTAATTCTTGCGCGACCGAGGAGGTGCAAGAGGCCGTGATAAAGACCGCGCTCGCCCCAAGCACGATGGCCAAAGACCCACCGATCAATCGGCTGCGAAAGCTCGGTGCGGGATGGGTCATCATGAGGAGTCGTTCTTTGATTGGGTGTGCCAGGGTTAGACTCGCCGCGGCAATCCGGCGGTCAGATGGACGCGCCAAGCGGGCTGCCTTGACCAAAGTTCGTCCATAAGCCGCTGGCGATAGTTTTGCGCGCCTGATGACGTCTGCATCGCACGCCGCTTCTTGATCGGTTCGAAAAGCCTTTAAGGCGATATGTGCGAGCGGATTGAACCATTGCGTCGCGGCGATGATCCGAGCCATTTGAAAGGCCCACAGATCACGCCGTTTGAGGTGCATCAACTCATGCACAAGCGCATCGCGACGTTCCGCGGCCTCATAATCCTCATTAAACCACATTGGCAGCAATACGATCGGATTTTTAAGACCGGTCACCAATGGCCCACTACACAAAAGGCTGGTGCGCACTTGCGGGACGCGCTTTAGCCCGAGCTGTTTTGCAATCCGCTCCGTTTCCGCAATCGTCTCGGCATCAGCAGGTTCTGAATCGGCATGGATGAGTGTTAGGAACTGGCGTTGCTGATAAACCGAAGTTGCGAGCCAGAGGACCACTCCGACGATCCACACGCTGGTCAGGATCAATGGTGCTTGCGCCAAAGTGGCCTCTAGCAAGCTGTTGCCGGCATGCGGCGCGCTGTGAACCATGATGTCGGGCTGAACTGTCACTGTATGCGTGTTCGGCCCGATCTCTATGCTCTGCGATGGCACGGCGTGGTCCATTGCGGGCGCAGCCAATTCAGAGTCGAGCGCTGGCGTTCCGGCGGTCGTTCGGTTAAAGCCCAAGGCACCCGCCAAAGACCAATTTCCCGGCAAAGGCGGCGTCACAAAGCGCGCTAAGGGCAGCGCCCAGAGCAAATAGGCGGCTTTTGCGCCAAATCGGCGCGCAAATGGCTTGCGGATGATCAGGACAAACAAGACCAGGACGCCAACAGCAAATGTGGTCAGCGTTGCTTCTTGTACGATTGGGTGAAAATCAGTCCAGCTCATTGCTTCAGCCTCCCCAACAGGGCTTCGAGTTCTTCAATATCTTCATCGCTTAAACCGCGCGCATCCGCGAGTTGTGCAACCAGCGGCGCGGCGCGCCCGCCAAACAGTTTGTCGATCAGCCGCCCGGCCTCTTTGTTCTGATAGGCCTGTTCATCGACCGCCGGCTGGTAAAGATAACGGCGTCCATCGGCTTTTGTTTTAAGGGCACCTTTTTCAACCAAACGAGAGAGCAGTGTTTTGACCGTGCGCGGGCTCCAGTCTTGCTCGCCCTCAAGCGCGTCGACTATCTCCGCTGCGCCAATGCCAGGCTGTTTCCAGAGCACTTTCATAATTTCAAGCTCGGCGGGTGTGATTTGAAGGTTCATTCCGGCACCTCTCGACTACAATTGTGGTCATTACTCATGACTACAAGTGTGGTCAATAGGGAAATTGTGACAGTTTGTTTATTTTTCGGCTTCAACCAGCGTTACGTATCATCTGACACTTTGGATTTGACCATCTCAACTTTAAGGGTCGATCCAGGCGTGATCAGCACGTCTTCGTGGCGCAATGGGATATCGATCCCAGCAGCGCGGAATTTGTCCCAAATGTTGAGCATAACCGCCGAGGATACGTTCGAGACGCCGTTTTGCGGATCATTGATCCAAAACCGCGCCTCGATCTCGATGGCCTCATCGCCAAACTCCATGACCAGGCATTTCGGCGCCGGACGCGCCAGCACGCGATCGGTTTGCATGGCGCCTTTTTCAACCAAATCGACGGCCAGCCGCAAATCGGTTTCATACTCGACCCGCAATCGGCGTTTCACCCGCACTTCTTTGTTTGAGTACGACCAGTTCACCACTTTGTCCGTGATCAGCATCTCATTCGGGATCAAATGCTCTTTGCCGTCGCGGGTGATCACGGAGGCATAGCGCAGCCCGAGCGATTTCACGACGCCATAGGTCTCATCCACTTCGATCACATCATCCGGTTTGATCGATCTGTCGGTCAGCAAAATCACGCCAGAGATGAAATTGGCGACGATCTGTTGCATGCCAAAGCCCAGTCCGACCCCGATGGCGCCGCCTAAAACGGCAAGTCCAGAGAGCGGAATCCCGAGCCCGGCCATGGCCAACAAAGCTGCACCGAAGAAGAGCCCGATCTGGACTGCATTGCCCATCAGAATGCGCAAGGATGGCTCGACTTGCGGCAGTTCATCGACGCGGGTTTTGAGTTGTTTGGCAAGCCAATTCGCCGCGAACATGAACAGCGCGACCGTGGCGATCGCTTGGACAATAAAGACCGGGCTAATCGTGCGGCCACCGAAGGGCGGTCCGACAGAGTTGAGCCATGTCATGACTTCATCGAGCACGCCGAACGCATAGAACGCGGCAAAGATCCAAATCACCCAGCCTGCGGGTTTGCGAAAGCCCTCAGGCAAAAACGCTGTGACGATCCGGATCAGCAACCAGGCCAGCGACAAAGAAGACGCAATACGAACCAGCGCGCTTTCCATATCGGCGCCGGCCAAAATGGCTTGCGCCACATATAAGAGCAATGCCCATAAGGCCGGTCGCACCAAGGCTGGCGCTGTGTCTTCAACAAGATTGCGAATGTTTGTTGGGATGCGACCGAGCCCAGCGATGACCAGACCGCGCCCTCTTTGGGCGAACATGATCCCCAAAGCGAGCGCTGCGAAAATCGCTAGGCTCTGCCAGATGTATGGCATCAAAACGTCTTGATTGAGGAGATTGGCTTGCACCCAACCGAATGGATCAGAGCGGATTGGATCCGCCCAATCAAACATACCCACTGGGTCATTCGCTGCCGCTGGCAAGGCGAGCTCAGCACCGCCCGGTCCGGCCGCCACATCCGTTACAGAAAGATTGTCACCGCAAACGCGCTGGGTCTCAATTGTAACACAGCCTTCGACTTGCAGGTCCCCTTCATTTTCCATCTGCGTGTACCTTTACTTCAAGCCCGCGAGCTTGTGGCCCCCAAGCCCAAAGGCATAGCTCAGACGGGCGGATAGGGAAACACGGAGGTTGTCGCGCCAAGATCGGTAAAGCTGCCTTGCATGGCGCTGAATCCTTGCTCAATCAGCGTTTCAGGCGTCCATCCTTCGAGCCTTGATACAGATTTCACCGGGCGCGGCTGGTTGAACAAGACCACCTCATTGCCGCGCACGCTAAAGATCTGACCAGAGACATGTTTCGCACCGTCGGCGCAAAGGGTCACTGCCAATTGCGCAACTTGGTCAGCGCGCATGCCCGTCCGCATCCGTTCGACGCGTTCGGCGCCAGCTTCGTCCTTGACTGGGATGGAGGCAATCATCCGGGTCCATGCAAAGGGCGCAATGATGTTTGACCGGACATTTTTACGTGCCCCTTCCATGGCCACGATCCGTGAGAGGCCAGCAATGCCCATTTTCGCCGCTGCGTAATTGGCCTGGCCGATATTTCCGATCAGCCCAGACGTCGATGTGAACAAAACAAAGCTTCCGTCTTCTTGATCCCGGAAATGCTCGATCGCGGCCCGGGTGACATTGAATGAGCCATGGAGGTGCACATCAATGACGGCTTTCCAGTCCGCTTCGCTCATTTTGTGAAACATGCCATCGCGCAGGATTCCGGCCGGGTTAAGGACGCCGTGCAAACCGCCGAAACTGTCTTTGGCCTGTTCGACCATGCCCTCTACCGCGGTCAGATCTGTGACGCTTTCAGAGTTCGAGACCGCTTCGCCTCCGGCATCGCGGATCTCTTGCGAAACCTGCTCAGCCAGCCCCGCATCACCGGAGGCGTCGCCCGAGTCCGTCAGCGCACCGCCCAAGTCATTGACGACGACTTTAGCGCCTTCGCGTGCGGCGAGCAGAGCACACTCTTTCCCGATCCCATTCCCGCCGCCGGTTACGAGAATAGTTTTGCCGTCTAAAACGCCCATTGCGCCCTCCATGATCTACGATTTTCGATCGGAGACAGCATGGATTTTTTTCGTGAGCAAGGGTGCCCTCGCGCGCACATTTCGGCAGGCGCTGTCTGCGAACACAAAGACCTTCGGAGACGATGCAATTCGGCGCTTCACATCCGGAAGCGTCAAATCAATCAGACCGCTTCCAAGGCACTGAGACCATTTGAGGTGCGCTGGCTGACATAGGTTGCAACATGGCTAACCGAATAATCCGGTGCTGTGACGTCCGAGACCTTTTTGAAATCAGCGCGCACCCGATCTCTGGTCAGCGTCACCAAGGTCCAACCATTTCCAAACGGGTCGTGAAAATCGACTTCACGATTGGCAGCCTCAAAAAGCGGGCCGATATTCTCGACCTCTTTCATATATGTGCCGAACCCAGGCGACGTGATTGATGTGCAGCCAAACTCGACACCGCGCTGTTGATTGTTGCGGTCAATCAAGGTGTTGGCCCATGCCGTGTGCGTGTCGCCGGTCAGGGTCACCAAGCGGGCGCCTGCCGCTTCTGCGCTGGCATAGAGGCGATCACGCGCGGCGGGAAAACCGTCCCATGCATCCAGGTTCCAAGGCAGCCCGAGTTGGCTGAAATCGATCAATTGCTGGACATAGCCGACATCTTGAGCGGCTTTTTGAGCGTCACTCAATTGCACCGCAAAATTGGGCGCTCGGACGCGCGCCATGATGATTTGGTTGGCGAGAACCTGCCAGGCCTTGTTCTTCGCGGTCGAGTCCTTGAGTTCCGCATCCAGCCACTCTTCCTGAACTGCGCCGAGCATTGTCCGTTCGGTGTCTTGGACTTTGAGCATGGTGCCCGCAGCGGCAAGCGGAATGGCGGCTGGCTCGAGTCCGCCCAACTCTGTGAACCAACTGATTTCATTAGACCGGCCTGTTAGGCGCGTCTCAAGGCAAATCACGGAGGCCACATCGCCGAAATCAAACCGGCGATACAGCGCCTCGCGGGCGCGACCGATTTCAGGGTCACGGACAGGCATCCACTCGAGATAGGCCTGCACCGCCGCCTGTTTGCGATCCGTCCAGTTGCCCTCGCCCGCCTCGGGATTATGGTTCTCAGCGCCTAACCGATATGAATTATTGGTGCTTTCATGATCGTCCCAGGTGCACACCCATGGCGCCGCGGCGTGCGCCGCCTGAAGATCTGGGTCGGTTTTATACTGTGCATGACGGATGCGATAGTCTTCGAGCGTGATCGTTTCTAAAGGTGGCTCGTGATTGCGGTCGATCTCTTGGCCGGTGCTGCCGCCATAGCCATCCACCCCATATTCGTAGAGATAATCACCAAGGTGAATGACCGCGTCCAAATCCGGCGTGTTGGCGATGTCACGATACGCATGGAACCGGCCAAATGGATAATTCGAGCAAGAGACAACCGCAAACCGGATTGGCGTTTCGCCGCTCGCCGCTGTCGTTCGCGTCCGTCCAATCGGGGAGACGATGTCGCCAGAGGCTGTTTTTGCGATGAAACGGAAGTAGTATTCGGTATCTGGCGAGAGCCCGTCCAAATCAACTTTGACGGTGAAATCACGTTCCGGACGGGCATAGTCTTGGCCATATTGCACCGGTTTTTGAAGATCAGCATCGGCAAATACGCCTATCGCGACCGGCACAGCCTCATTAGAAAATGCGGCATCCGGCGTGACCCGGGTCCATATGATCACGCCATTGGGCAGGGGGTCGCCGGACGCGACGCCGTGAATGAAGTTTGCTGTCCCCGGATAAGCTGGGCGGTCATCCGGGCTCACCTGAATCCGAATTTCCGGGTCAATGATGGGTTCTTGATTGCAAGCTGCGAGACCAAGCGCTCCCCCGCCGGCACCTAAAAGGCCGCGCCGCGTCAGCTTTTTCATCCGTTCCCATCTCCGCTCAGAGCTGCAATTGCGATTACAGCATGACCTAGTCCGCGCGCTTGGTCTATAGTCCGTATATGACAGAATTATCAGCTTTGGCAGGCGAAACTGACACAGGAACCCGCCTGGATCGCTTCCTAAGCGAACACATCGACACGCTGTCACGCTCACGCGCGAAAACTTTGATCAAAGAGGGGCATGCGCGCGAAGTCTTGGGCGATCAGGTTCGCGTGCAGTCAGACCCGAAAACCCCGGTTGTGGCTGGTGTCACATACACAGTGGAGATGCCAGAGCCCATCCCTGCGATCCCGGAGCCCGAAGCGATTCCTCTCGATATTCCGTATGAGGATGAGCATTTGATCGTGGTCAATAAACCCGCCGGAATGGCGGTCCATCCTGCGCCGGGAACCTGGCAGGGAACGCTTGTCAACGCTCTGCTGCATCACTGCCAGGGCGCGCTGCCTGGGATTGGCGGCGTCGAACGCCCGGGGATCGTCCATAGGATTGACAAAAATACCACGGGCATTCTCGTCGTGGCCAAAACGGAGCCAGCGCATAAGGGCCTATCGGATCTGTTTGCTAAGCATGACATTGACCGCACCTATGTCGCGCTCACCCGCACCAGCCCGCGACCCTCTCAAGGCACCCTCGAAACGGATATTGCGCGCAGCTCAAACGACCGAAAGAAGATGGCTGTGGTCGCCTCTGGGGAAGGGCGTCACGCCATCACCCATTATAAAACGTTGGAGACCTACGGACAGATTAGCAAGACCGAAGCGCGCCCGGCCGCAGCCTTCCTCCAATGCCGGTTAGAAACCGGACGAACGCATCAGATCCGCGTCCACCTGGCGCATATCGGATGCTCGCTCATCGGTGATCCCGTTTATGGCCGTCATCGCGGGATCAAAGCGACAGGGCGCGGCGAAGCGTTTGACCGGGCGACCGACCTCGCGCGTCGCCTCACACGGCAAGCCTTGCATGCGGCAAGTCTCGGCTTTGTCCACCCGATGACAGGGGACGAGGTGTTTATTGAGGCGCCCTTGCCAGCGGATCTGGCGGCATTGCGCCGAGCGCTCTCAGCGCTTTAGTCTAGGTGCGGATCATCATTGGTGGCGCCGAGTCGACGCGCTTTGCGAGGAATTCCGCAAAGCTCCCGGTCAGCCGCTTAACGTCATTGCGCAAGCGTCCGTATTTGCCGCGCAAAGTCGAATAGCTGTCCAAATCATACCGATCCATCGCATTTAAAGCCTGAACGGATTCTGGGATGTTTGGACCGAATGTGCGATCTTTGAGGTGGACCTTTTTTAAGGCTTGCTCAGCTTTACGCGCGTAACGCGTATTGCGAAATCGGGTCACCACGACGAAATTGCGCGACGCCAAATGCGGTGTGATGTGCGCGCTGACCCAGTCGGTAAACTGCTTCGAGCCCCAAATTGAGACAGCATCCGCGAGGGTGGGTGTCACATAAGTCGTTGCAATCGAAAGCCCGGCGCGCGCAACGGGCGACATATAGGGCGGTGTGTCGATCAATATGATATCGTACATTGATTTGATTGGGTTCAGCGCATTGTCGATATGCGTGGCGATGTAATTGGCGAGACGGCTCGGCGCCATACCGCGCGAATAGATCCGCTCTTCCATCTCCATTTCGGTCAGTCGCAATTGCGAATGCGATGGCAGAATTGAAATCCATCCGGCGCGTTCATCGCGTTCTTCGGCGAGCCTCAGCTCTTCCAGAGTTACGGCATTGGGCAAGATCAGATTGCTGAGAACGGGGCGTTCATTGTCCATGAACTGTTCGATCAAGCGGTGTACCCCTTTGCCCTGATCGAAGGCCATTTGTAGGCCGCGATCGGTAAGCAGCATTTGACTGATACTTGCCTGGGGGTCGAGATCGACGACCAGAACATTGGCGCCATAGAAATAGGCCAATCCATCCGCCAACATGAGTGTGGTGGTCGATTTGCCAACTCCCCCCTTTAGGTTGGCGATCGCCGCAATTGTTGCAGACATCTACTCCCTCTCCAGCTCACCTTGTGGCACAGGCGGATTGGATGACAAAGGGGTCAGACAGAGGAAACCAGGGCTTTTGGAGGTTAAGTTTTCCTAAGAATTTCAGGCGCGCCACGGATCAAACAGAACGCCAAAATAATTCCAGCTTGCCAGGTTAAGACCAGGCTCAAGTCAATCATGGCCAAGATTGAAAAGCCGAAGAGGAGAAAGACGGTGCGGACGGTTTGACTGAGCATAAATTCAATCGATCCACCCGATCTTCGCACCGCATAGAGCGACCAGGTTCTAACAATGTGCGCATAGATAAAGACCAACCCGGCCGCTGATGCCACAAAGACCAATGCGAAGCCCAAATATTTCACGATGTGCAGGATCGCATAAATATAGACACGCCAGATCAGCGGGGCGTGATTGAACGCCGTGAATGCCAGTCTCAGAACAATCAGAACCAGCGCCCAAACAGCGGTCAAAAGCCCGGTATTCAGCCAGAGGTTGCCCGTCGACGCAACGCCCATGCGCTCGAGCGCAAAAGTCTGTGCATCGGCGCCCATGACCAGCATTCCAGCAAACGACAGACCGAGCGCCCAGATCCACGCATCTGGCGAGAGTTTATAATCGCGGTGGCGGAAAAAATTCTCTGAGAGTTTCGGCGCTTTTTCCTTGCGCGCACCGACATGATCATTCTCGGCATAACCCAATTCATAGGTCAGCATGAGCGCTAAGAAGAGAAGACTGAGCGCGATCCATGTGCCGATTGGCAACGCCGGCAGCGCGACCAATCCATAGGCCAGCAAAATCACCGGCAATTCTTCCATGAAGACCTGTTTGATCAAAAATCCCGGTGTGCGTTTAATTTTCGCGGTATAGTAAAACGGGATGTAAGGCTGACGATAGATGATCGTGTCGTGGTCAGGCTGAACTTCAATCACCGTTCCGACTGTCGCGGCAAGATCGGCATCATCTTCAAGATTATCCGTCATCAGAATGCTTGCCTTGGTCGGCATGATCCCAATCTCTTGCAGAATGCTGATTTTTCCGCGACGGCGAAATTCACGGCTTTCAGCAAAACGCGGCGCGATGATGTCGCAGTCTGCGAACCGGGTGTCCGCCAGCAAGGCTTCGATGACGGGTTTGGCACCAAAACTGATAATGATGATTTTGTCGGACGGAATGTCGGCGAGTTGGTCGGCGACATCTTGGTTGAGATGGCGCTCTATGATTTGCGGCGCATAACGTCGAAATCGGGCCAAGGCCCATGGGTTCAGTGTGCGCAGCAGGCCGACTTTGAGCGAATCTTGCCAAATGAAGCGGGTCCGGTCGCTCAAGCCCAGCGCCCGCATCACTGCCCCGATCAGTTGCAAGAGGGGCCAGATGAAGACAAATGGCTGTGTCGTACGCAAAAATTCCTGCGTCGAGTTCGAGCGCAGCAACGTATGGTCGAAGTCTACAAAGTAGAGATCGGCCGCGGTTTGACCGCTCAGGGATGGAGCGCAGGGCTCGGTCATAGGTGTTTCGTCTAGCGCAGTTGAACTTCTCAGTTTGGAACAGTCTTGCAGATATGATGCAAGGAACGGTCAGTTATTGGCGATTTCGCGGCATCTTCGCAGATGCAGAACGATTTTCAGTCTCTCCAGAGCGGTTTTTGGGCCAAAGACCGCGCACACCATTGAAATCATGCGATATTAATTTTCGGCGCTAACGACCGAGACGGCGCATCGCGTTGCACAATTATTGTTTCCAATCTGCAAGGGTCTCGGGCAGAATGCCGTGGAACAAAGCTTGAAACGCGCTTATCAGGCTGACCATGGTCAGACTGAGACAGCGACAATAGGCTGACATGATTGGGAGGCGGGCATGTCGAATTCAGAACCGGCGCGGCGCTCGGATTTAGATGAATATCGACGCCGTTTAGGCCCGCGCGACCTGATGGTTTTGCGAAATGATGGCAACGCAAATGGCGTCCTGCCGCAACGATTTTCGGCCGCTCTGAACGCCTATTCCAAACGTCATGACTATGATCGTATGCTGGTTTTGAGCGAGGATATGGGGTTCGTTTTGGCGGGGCTTTTGAAGCTGTCGCGCTGGACAGGAGATTTGCACATCATTGTGCATGCTGGTCAGGGTGGTCGCCGTCGCCACATGTTTCGCGTCACCGATGGATCGATCGTTGCGAACTATATTACTTTTTGCGAGCGCCAGCGTGATATTTTGGTCCACGAAGTCGGCATTTCGCCAGATCGCGCGCATGCGCTACTGAACCCCGTCGATACCAAGTTTTTTGACCCGTCCCGGGTGCCATCGATCGCAGGATCCGGCGGTTATGTCTTTTCGTGCGGCCGCGAAAATCGTGACTATCGAACGCTTGAGCAAGCAGCGGCGCAACTGGATATTCCATTTGTTATTCAAGCCACTGGCTATTTTGTCGAGGATGATGAAGGCGGTGATCGCCCGGCGAATGTCGAAGTTCGCAAAGAGCGCGTTTCGTTCGAGCGTTTACGTGCCTTGTATCATGAGAGCCTATTTACAGTCGTGCCGCTCAATCCGGTGGACTATGCCGCTGGCGTGAATGGCATTTTAGAAGCGATGGCGACCGGAAAAGCCGTCATCGCAACTCAATCTCCGGGCATGGCAGAGTATATGGACGGCCCAGGTGTGCGCGTCGTCCCGCCGGGTGACCCGAATGCGCTCGCCCGCGCGATTAAAGAGCTGCAAGCCGATCCAAGCCTCTGCGCGGACATGGGCGCTGTCAATCGCGCCTGGGTGACGGCCCATTGTGACGTGTCTGACTATGCCGACAAAGTCGCAGCGCTGATGCGCACACCGCGCTCGGGGTCAATCATCCAAGGCGGCCAATAGGAAATCGACGACTTCCTGATTGTTGAGCACGCGGCTGGTATTAGTCCGCGATGCGGCGGCTTGCGCGGTGCGCCGCGGATGATCTTCGGTCAGTGCCACCACTGCGGCCGCGAACGCTTCGGGCGTGTCGGCGATTGTCACAACATCGTTCAAAGCTGATTTGAAGCCCTGCAGCGCCATCGGGTAGGCGACACATGTCATATCCAGCATCAGGTATTCGGCGACTTTAATGCTGATCCCGGTCGCGAGCCGCGTCGGGGCGACACCAATCGAGTCCGCGCCGCCAATATCCTCCAATCGTTCAACCCGACCCAAGACTTTGACTCCCTTAAGCGCTCTTTCTTGATCGTTCAGAGTTTTGCCAACCGATCCAGCGATCCAAAACTCAAGCTCTGGGCGGTGTTTCAAAACGAGCGGCCAGATGTCAGACAGAAAATGCTGTAACGCGTCGGTGTTGCCGGCATGAGTGGTGCCGAGGAACAGTACGCGCGGCGTTCCCACCGAATGCGTTGTCTCATAGACGGGTGGTTCGGGGCGTAGCCAGACCGATTTCGTGCCTGGCAGCTCGGTTTCAAACTTTGCTAATTCATTGGCTGACGCGTAAATCATCAGCGCGGCGCCGCTGCACCAATCCGCTTCACCTTGCGTTGAGATATCATATAGGTCGAGCGGAGCGCCTTTCTCGCGCCATATCTTGCCGCGGTCCGAGAGCAGATCGTGCATCAGAACGCCGGTTTTCGTATTGCTGGTGAGCCGTTTTAAAACCGGCCCCATAGAACTGTATTCCGCAATCGTAATGTCGCCGGGATCTTGATTGCTGACATTGGCCACCGCTTTTGCTTCCGATTCACTGAGCGGGCGACCGAGATAGCTCGGCACAAGAATTGACCAACCAAGGCTGTTGGCGAGGGCTTTCAAGGCGCGAACGAAAAACCGCCACCAAACAATAAATGACCAAGACCAATAGGTCTGACCGATCTTCACAGTCCGCGGCCAAACCACTTCATCGATTAACTGTCCAATCCTTGCATGGATGCTGGCCCATGGGCGGTTGCCGAAAGAATGCTGCGGCGCGAAGACAATGCGTGTTCGCATACCGGTGCGTGAAATCACCCGTAAGAAGGTTTCCAAATAGGCGCCATTGCCGGTGCTGATCGTGTCCAATTGGCGCTGGACCAGAATGTCTATTCTTTTATCTGAGCGGGGCGACATGGGCTCTGGTCTTGGCGAAAGTTAAACGGGCTGCGGGCGAAGGCGATGGGCGGTGGGAATATGCAATGGTGAGGCCAAGCGCTGCGATGGAGCGCTTACTGAACGGTCAGCGGCTTTAAGTGCTCAGGGAGCGGCATGGTCGGTCGCCGTCCGGCCAAAACATACTTAAATCCTGACAATTGACCCCATGCATGCGCGACGCGCCAGATTCGATGCCGCGGCGGGCGAGTGCCTGGCAGAAAGCTCCACGCCAAGAGGAGCGAGCCCATCGCCAAATGATATGCATTGTAAACAATGTACCGCCAATATGATTTGACGCCGTATTTTGCAGTTAGTTTGGCGACGCTGACGCCATATTGCTTACCTTGTTTGTAGCGGCCTTCAAAACTTGTGCGTTGGCGATAATACATCACCACGTCGGGCACGAATTTGAGCTCAAATCCCGCCAATTGCGCGCGCCAACAATAATCCACATCCCATGTGTTGCCGAGTTCGACGTCCGGATCCCCGATCGTCTGCCAAAGATGGCGAGAAATGCCAATCGTGCACCCAACCGAAAACGGCAATTTCATCGGACCCATGAAGTTCGGAAAGCCCGCTTCGGGAGATTGCATCCCCTCATTGGGTTTGATCAGGTCGTCACTATTGAGTTTGTGGTCATCGATCGCGGATCCAACATAATGCGCGTCCTGCATTGCCGCGACCATCGCTTCAAGCCAGCCGTCACCGGCTTCATCATCGGCTTCGCAGGTCAGGAAAATGTCACTTTTGGCCGCTTCGAAGGCGCGGGTATAGGAAACAGCGACAGGGTTGCGGGGGCCGGTGCCAGAATAGACGTTGAGAATACGCAAGTTTGGAATGCGATCCGCATAAGACTGAACGATTTCGACGGACCGATCTGTCGATCCATTATCCGCTAGGATGAACTCCCAATCGTCTTGCCAATTCTGTTTGGTCAAGGCGTCCATTTGCTGTGCGATTGTGTCTTCACCATTATAGCATGGTAGAATAACTGTGGCTTTCATCACTCGTTTCCCAAATTGTCCCACCTGGAAACAGGCTCCAGTCTTAATGTGCTCACACCCTCCTCAGAGCAAGCTGCGTGCCGCAAAGCATAGAAGCCACGGGCGAAGAGATCATCAAAAAAATGATGCTCTCCCACTTTTTTTGCTTTGTTTCCGGAGTCTTATCAAATGCTCCAGCGGCTGAAGCTGCGCCCTGTGAGTGCGCGGAGCTTTGCGACATCTTCAGCAATATCGTTACGGATGGCTTGGATCGCGTCCTCGGTGAACGAGATCTCGGCTTGCGCACCGGGTTTGCCGCGAAAGAAGAGTGACTTTAATTGCGCCACCGTCTCGCGAGGGGTCTTGGACCGGATCCATTCGACTGCGGGTTGATTTCGCATTTGGCCCCACCAAGCGGGAACCTTTTGCAATTGATCGGAAGAGTTGGTGTGGACGGCTTCGGCGTCGACCGAAAATGCTGGCAAGTCCAATCGATCGAAGAGGCGCGCAAGCGTACCCCATTGATCTTCAACCAAATCTTCAAACTCGACAATTTCGATTTGATCCATCGACCAATGCTCAAGATAGGGCTGCAATTGCGCATGATAGAGGCTGCAATCGGTCGCGCTTTTACCGATGCCCGCCTCGACTTTATCCGGCATTGCCAAATCGTACCCCATCGCGGCGAGGTGCCGATACTCAGACAGGGCGCGTTTGACCGGGTCGCGTAAGATATAAACGAGTTTTGCATTCGGGCAGGTCTTGTAAATACGTTCTGCCACGCCAGGAAACACGAAGACTTTCGAATAGTTCGGCGAGACATCGATGAGCGGTTTGCTCAAATCCTCATACTGCCCATTGAGCCAGGGAAGGCCGCGATCAAATTTGCTTTCCAGAAAGAAGTCGGTTTCTTTCATCCGAGCGACTGAGACGACATTGGTGGCGCGCATCAACTCATAGATCGTCGTTGTGCCGGCCCGCATGGCGCCAATCACGATGACATCCGGGGGCACGGCGCCTTTGATCCGT
>JBCCXW010000022.1:0-32512 GCA_039191105.1 Pseudomonadota bacterium | reverse complement strand
GATCTTCTCGTGCAACCAAGCGGCATGCCGTGGCGCCTTTTTGGTCTGGCTCCATTCTTCCAGCATTTCCGGCGCTACGCGCTTAAGCTCCGCATACTGATCGGGCGTTCCGATATCGCAGGCCAGTTCCACCCGATGCCCGTTCGGGTCGAAGAAATAGATCGACTTGAAGATGCCATGATGGGTCGGGCCGAGCACATCGAGCCCGTGCGCTTCGGCGCGGTTTTTCGCCGCCGTAAGATCGTCCATGGACCCGACTTTAAAGGCGATATGCTGAACCCATTGCGGCGTATTTTGATCGCGCCCCATATCAGGCTGCGTTGGCAGCTCAAAGAAGGCGAGCACATTGCCATTCCCGGCATCTAGGAAGATGTGCATGTACGGGTCATAAGCGCCCGTCGATGGCACACGGTCTTCAGCGATGGCGAGCTGAAAATCCATGCCGAGCACATCGCGATAAAACTCAACCGTTTGTTTCGCGTCTTTGCAGCGATAAGCGACGTGATGCACGCCTTGAAGGTTTGGGGCTCTACTCATTCTTGTCTCTCTGCTTTGGGAATAAGATCATCCCAATAATCGCGCCGCTGAGGCCGCCGATCGCGCCTGCCGCAGCGCTCGCGATAAACTCCATCGTCCCGTCGAACCGGAAGACCGCATCTTTAAGGAACATCGCCCCGATCGCGCCAGCAAAGAAAATCACCGTGGCGGGAAGCGAAAGTCTGTTCATTATGCCGGCTCCTCAACCTGCAGCACACCCCGCTCAACCTGATCACGTTCAATGCTTTCAAACAAGGCTTTGAAATTGCCCTCGCCAAACCCGTCTTTGTAATCGCCGACGCGCTGGATGAACTCAAAGAAAACCGGGCCAAGCTGCGGTTGCGCAAAAATCTGCAGGAGCAGACGTGGCTCGCCGCCTTCGGTGGTGCCATCCAATAAGATGCCGCGTGTTTTGAGCTCGGCGACGTCTTGGCCATGACCCGGTAAGCGATCAGAGAGCATGTCGTAATAGGTATCCGGCGGCGCGGTCATAAAGGGAATTCCGCGCGCTTGCAGCCTGTCCCAGCACTCAACCAAGTCATCGCAGATCAATGCAATGTGCTGAATGCCCTCGCCGTTGAACTCACGCAGATATTCCTCAATCTGGCCTTTGCCGCCATCGCCTTCTTCATTCAGCGGGATACGGATTTTACCGTCCGGTGCCGTCAACGCCTTGGAGGTCAAGCCAGTGTATTCGCCCTTAATGTCGAAATATCGGATCTCTTGGAAATTGAAGAGCGTTTCGTAAAAATCCGCCCAATATTTCATCCGGCCGCCATAGACATTGTGCGTCAAATGGTCGACGAGTTGGAACCCGCAGCCCTCTGGGTTGCGCTCAACGCCCGGCAGATACTCAAAATCGATATCGTAAATCGTGTGACTGCCGTCGCCGTCTTGATAGCGATCGATCAGGTAAATGATTGAGTTCCCAATCCCGCGAATGCCTGGAATGCGCAGTTCCATTGGGCCGGTTTCGACTTGGATGGGCTCGGCGCCATTGGCCAGCAAATGATCGTAGGCGTTGGCGACGTTGCGGACGCGAAAGCCCATACCGCAAGCGCTCGGCCCGTGCTCACGAGAGAAATACCAAGCCGCAGAGCGCGGTTCATAATTGGTGATGAAATTGATCCCGCCTTGGCGCCAAAGCTCAACGTCTTTCGAGCGGTGGCGGGCAACTTTGGTGAAGCCCATGCTCTCAAATACCGGTTCAAGCGCACCTTTGTCAGGGGCTGAAAACTCGATGAATTCAAACCCATCCAATCCCGTCGGATTATCAAACAAATCGCCCATGCCAACGCCTCCTCGCGCGATCAATAGTGTTTCCAAGGCGAAGACTATCAAAAATTAGTTGCAAATACAACTATTAGCTTTTGCGCTGGCCACAAATGGCTTTCCGCGGCAGACAGAAGCAATGATAGACCAACCGATCTCCCCGCTTCAACAGGCGTGCAATGCCTTCGCAGCGCAGCCGGGCGAGATATCGATCATCGTCGAAGGCATCAGCCATAATGGCGCCGCGCACGTCAATTCGCTCGCTCAGGTGCCAGCGGCCAGCGTAATGAAACTCCCAATCGCCTGTGCAGCCGTCGATGATCCGAGTGTCGATCTTGGCCAGCACATCGATCTCAGAGACTTAGATGAAACGCTTTATTGTTCGGTCATGAAGGCGTTCGATCCGACAGCAACTTTGTCGCTTAAGGAATTGATCGGTTTGATGATCATCGTAAGCGACAATCCCGCTGCGACGAGTGTGCTGGATTATGTGCCGCCGCAAAAGATCAATGCTTGGCTCCGCTCAAATGGCCTGACCCAATCGAGCTTTTCGGCAGGATTCACCGACCGCGACCTCGATGGCCGCATTCGTGAGAACCTCACAACGGCTCAAGACTGCCTGACTTTATTGCAGCGGATCTATGACCCGCAATCGCCTTATGTCGACATTCTGAACATGATGGCCAACAATCTTCGCAATGATCGGATCCCAAAACGTCTGCCGGATGATGTGGTGGTCATGCATAAGACGGGCACGCTTAACGGACTGGTTCACGACATTGCCATCATCGAGAGCCCGGTTGTGTCTTATTACTTGATCGTGCTGGCCGACTCGCTCCCGGATACGCACAAATTTGCCTATGATTTGGCGCTATTCTCGGAACAGATCTACGAGATAATGCAACAATCAACGCCGCGGTAGCAGCCTCGCATCTTGCGGTACCGGATCCTCAAAGGTCTTAATCGTGTCGCCGGTCGCTTCGTCAACCAAATGCTGGATGAGCTCCGGAAACAAGATCGGATCGGCCGCCGCTTCCCATAGAAAGAAGCCATATGATCCCGGGATTGCATTGATTTCATTGAACCAAAGCTCGCCGGTCTGCGCATTGCACATAAAATCAATCCGCGGCGCGCCGCGTTTTCCGAGCGCCTCAAAGGTCCGGCGGGCATAATCATGGATTTTGTCGCGCAGCGGTTTTGGCAGGTCTGGATTGATCTCGCGGGTGAGCGAAAGCATCCCCTCTGATGGCTTAAACGTGCCTTTGGTGCCGCCATCAGAGGAGAGATATTTTTCTCGGAAATCCAACACCTCGGCGCCGGATTTCGGGCGTTCGATGGCCGAGAGATTGATCTCATCGCCCCGTGCAATCATTGCGATATTATACTCAACAAGATGCTGCACCTGCGGCTCAATGAGCGCCAGCGTATCTTTCTTCAAAACATACTCAACCAGGGGCCAAACCTCTTCTGCGGTTTTGGCAAGGCCGACGCCAACGCTTGAGCCGAGATTGGCCGGCTTGACGATGACGGGGAACCCAAGCGCCGCTTGGACATCTGGCAAGATCATCTCGGCATCTTCGATTTGCGCCCGGCTGACGATGAAGTGCGGCAGGACATTGACGCCTGCCGCTGCGACCAGCGCCTTGGTGACATCCTTGCGCATGGCAATCGCGCAGCTTGATGCACTGAGGCCGGTGACCGGGATGCCGAGCAATTCAAAATAGGCTTGCACGCGTCCATCCTCGCCAAACGTGCCGTGAAACACGGGCAGCACACAGTCGACAGAGACAATCGGCGCCCCATCCATCGCGCACATGACCGGCCCATTCTCCCCCCAACGGAAAGTGACCTGCTGACCCAGCGGCGGGCGCGGTTTGAACGCCGAGATATCGCGCAAATTGGCGCCGGTCCAAAACCGATTGGCGAAGTCGGTATAGACCGGCAAAACATCGATTTTGCGGACATCCGCCGCATCCATCAATTGATGAGCACTGACCACGCTGACATCATGTTCCGAGCTGGCGCCGCCAAAAATGACCACAGTTTTCAAAGTTTTTGCCAATTTTTCACCAGTCTTCTGTCTCAAGAGGCTCTACTATCTTTAAGAGCGAATCGCCGAGCGGGATCAAGCGCAGCAATGACCACGAAATTGAAGCCAAATTTGGTTCAGATTGGGGATCCATCAAAGCCCGCCATCGTCTTTGGTCATGGCTGGGGTCGCACCTATCGCGATTTCATTCCAGTGGCCGAAGCCCTGGCATCGGTGGCGCACAGCTATTTGGTTGACTTCCCGGGCTTTGGCGACACGCCGCGCCCCGACGAAACCTGGGGCACTAAGGACTATGCGGACCATATTGTCGAAGTCTTGCGGGAGACCTATGGGCTAGATCGCTACACGTGGGTCGGCCATTCCTTTGGTGGTCGCGTGGGAATGCGGATTGCGGTTCAACATCCCGAGGTTTTACGGCATTTGGTTTTGATTGCGGCGGCTGGGGTGCCGCGCCAGCGGTCGAGATTGCAAAAACTCCGCAGTCGCAGGCGCAGTTGGGCATTTAAGCTGCGCAAATCTATGGCGAAGACGCCCGCGGCTCTGGACGCGCTAGAGAAACAGTATGGCAGCCCTGACTATGTCCATAGCCGCGAAATCGGCATGCGCGATATTTTTGTTCGCACTGTGAATGACGATCAAACCGACACGCTGAGCCAAATCGGCACACCGACAACCGTGCTTTACGGCGGCTTGGACACCGAGACCCCAGTCGATATGGGCCGCACGATTGCCGCCGGAATCCCCAATGCGACGCTGACCGTTTGCCCGCACTATGACCATATCTCGATCTTGGATCGCGGCCGCCATCAAATCGCGCTCAGCATCAAAGAACGGCTTTCGGTCGCATGACTTTAATGGCGCAGATCCCTTTCGCTCTGTTTGTGCTCAGCCTGATCGGATTTGGCTGGGTTAGGATTGATACGATCCTGACTTATTTTCAGCAGGAGGAATATGACAGCTCGCGCTTTCTCGGCGCGGTAAAGCGGGTACGGCTCTTTGATGTCATCGCGACGCTGGGCCTGCTCGCCGTGTTTCTCGCAAACCATTTTATCGGGCTTGGACTTTGGAGCTGGTTGATTCCGACCGCATTGCTCGCGCTCATTGCGCTGCGGGAACGCGGCTACACCTATAAGAAGAAACTTGTGCCGACCGAGCGCTTGAAACGAATTCGTTGGCTGACACGCGGTCTGTTTCTCATCAGCCTTGTCTTGCTCGCCCTGCACTCGATCATGGTTCTTGTGATCTTGCAGCTCGTTCCGCTCTTGGTCATGCTCTCCAATCGCGTCCTGCGCCCGATGCAGGAGCGGATCAATCAAGGCTTTGTCGATCAAGCCATGGACAAATTACAGACGTTTCAACCGGTCACGATCGGTATCACCGGATCTTTCGGCAAAACCACGACAAAGCACATTTTGGCGGAAGTCTTAGCGTCCGCAGGGCCGGTTTTCTATAGTCCCGGCAGCATCAACACAGTTTTGGGACTGACCCGCAATATTCGCGAAAAATTGCAGCGCGGACATCAATTTTTCATCGCTGAGATGGGAGCTTATGGGATCGGCTCGATCAAGCGCTTATGCGATTTTGCCAATCCTGAATTCGCCATTGTCACAGCCATTGGCGATGCGCACACGGAACGCTTTGGCAGCATTGCCAATATCGCCATCGCCAAATCAGAATTGGTCGAACATGTCACGGCGCGCGGCGGCCAAGCGGTGATCCCCCACGCCATCCTCGACCACAAACCCTTCGCGGCGCTAAAAGCTGCGCATCCAGAGCTTGTCAAAACCGTAGGCCAAACGCCCGACGCAGATTTCCAGATCCTTAAAGCCGACCTCGAAGATGGAAATTGGACAATCGAAATCCAAAACCAGGCGACACCGAATGTCCCGCGCATCACCTATACGCTGCCCCTTCTGGGCGATCATAATATTTTGAACTCAGCACTTGCTGTCATTCTGACCAGCCTTATCAGCCCGTCCACAGCGACGCGAATCGCTGCTTTTTCAAAAGATGTTGAGCAAGTCCAGCATAGGTTGCAAAAAATCGATACGCCGGGACAGCCCCTGATCCTAGACGATGCTTACAATTCGAACGAAATCGGCTTCACGAATGCCGTGAAAGTGTTGCGTAAGCTCGCGGATCAGCGGGGCGGTAAGGCGATCCTGGTCACCCCTGGCGTGGCCGAGCTTGGCTTAGAGCATGACCGCGTGCACGCGCGTCTTGGCGCTTTTGCGAGCCGCCATGCGGACACCGTGATCGCGATCAATCCGGCCCGGATTGAGAGCTTTGTGACGGCCATCGATCGCGACAAAACCGAGTTTCATACGCGCGCGACGTTTTCAGACGCGCGTCGCTTGATCAGTGAAATCGCCTCAGAAGAGGATGTCGTCCTATATGAGAATGATCTGCCGGACATCCTCGAAGAGCGTCGGTGGCTATAGGCGCGCCAATCTAAGCCGCTGAAGAGACGGGTTGGATGCGATTGAGCGCATCATGCAGTTGATCGATCGGTGACCCGGGCGCGTCGCCTTTTTCGCCCACCCATTGGTCTGAGTGAAACCGACCCAGCGCCAGTTCGCGCGCCCGACTGACGCGGCTTTTTACAGTTCCGGCGGAACAGCCAAGCACTTGGCCAGCCTCTTCATAGGTAAAGCCAGCCGCGACCACCAACAGAAACGCTTCGCGCTGCGCGTTCTTCAGCGAATCGATGGCTTGCAGCATACGATTGAGATCGGATTTCGGTTGGAGATCGCAATCGGCGACCAATGCCTGTTCGAGGTCGCTCTCATCATCAACCTTACGGACCTGTTCGGCCCGTTTCTGCTGATAATACTCATTGCGGACAATACGGAATAGCCAGCCCCGCATGGACCCTTTTGAAGCGTCAAATCCGGCCCGATTTTGCCATGCCCGCAAACAGGCATTTTGGACAATATCATCGGATTGCGCATCGCCTCGGCACAACATCCGTGCGTACGCCCGTAACTCTGGTAACAATCTCTCTAGTCGATCGGAAAACATCGCGAATTCTCTATATTTCAACTCAAGATAGTTTTATTTACCTAACACTTCGTTTCTGAATTTGCCGAAGATCGCAATACGCTCTGCGCGTCTGCGCCGCAGGAAAACCACTCGCCGCCCCCTCACTGGGGAGAAGGTGGCTTCAGTAATAATCGCAAAATCAATATCTTACGGGCTCCAAAAGTCATTTCCACAGAAATTTACAAGCCCTTCCACGTCAGACGTTTATGTCCCCCAGCAGGCGACCGGACCGCGCCCAGCGCGAGAGTGTTTCTGAGACGTTAACACTGTTTACGTTTAATTAATGAACACGCCGGACATCTGATCGCGAGGAAAGGCTGTGGGATGTTCACAGAGGCGTTGGAAAAAATCATTCCAGAGATTCGCGGCTATGCACGGATGCTGTGTGGTGACCGTGAGCGTGCCGATGACATCGTCCAAAATGCCTGTCTCAAAGCGTGGGATGCGCGCCGCCGATTTGATCCAAAAAAGGGTTCTTTCAAAGCTTGGATGTTCACCATCACACGCAACGAGTTCTTGCAAGCCGTGCGTCAACAGACCCGCACGGACGCGCGCGACCAAAGCGTTTTTGCCGCGGGCCTGAGCGAAGACTGCCAACTGCTCAACCGCGCCGCCTGCTCAGAAGCCATCCAACATTTGTTCGCGCTGAAACCAGAACAAAGGGATGTGTTCATCCTTGTGGTGGTCGCAGGCTACTCCTACGAAGAGGCGGCAAAGATCTGTAAATGCTCCCTGGGCACAATTAAAAGCCGGATCAATCGGGCGCGGGCGCAACTCGAGGCGCTTTACAGCGATGCATCAGAGGTGTCCGAAATGCGCGAGCGACCCCGTTCCTTCCATGCCATTGCAGACCTGTTGCTCTATGCCGACCGATTGGTTCAACGCGCGGCATAGTCGGCAGCGACCAGTGCCCCTAAAAATAATTTCAGAAAATTGGAACGCTTTCGGACCCTGAGACGTAGAGACTATGGAAACGCCCGTTTCCAAATCTCCATTTTGACTAACCCGCACGGGATCGTGCGGGTTTTTTTTGCGCCTGAAAACGCTTGGAGACCGTAAACCGTTTTACAACCAGTGATAGATTATAGGTGGAATCCCTTAGAAAAAAGAAGTCAGAGAGGGACGGGCATGATTTCTTATCCACCACCAAAATTCGAAGAGCAAAAATCTGAGATTTTGCAACGCTATCATATTCTGAGTGATGACCACTCTACGCATGCGCTTTGCTTGGCTGAATCGATTGCCGCGACGTTGCGCACCCCTTATGTTATCGCGGCGCTGAATCGCCGGTATCGCGCTTGGTACAATTGCGCGCATGGTTTTGAAGCAGCCTCGGCGTCGGATCTACAGACCTATTTCGCGCGCATGCATCTATCGCAATTGCGCTTTGACGTGGCCGATGCGCAGGACGAGCCATTTTTCACCAACCATACCAGCGGTTTGGACATTCCGCGGTTTGGCGCATTGGCAGGTGTGCCGCTGATGGATCCAAACGGCAAACGCTTTGGAACGCTCTGCGTGGCTGATAATCAAGCGCGGCAGCTATCAGAAACAGACTTGAATATCCTTTCGAGTTTTGGCCGCGTCGTCAGCCACGACATCTGCTTGCGTAGCGCCGCACGATATGCCGTGCGTGACCTGATCGAGCTTGAGCACGAAAAGTGCGACCTGTTCGAGCTTGCGACCATTGACCCCCTGACCAAAGCGCTTAACCGCCGCGCCTTCATGCGGTTCTCAGCGCGTGAGCTGGCCCGATTTAACCGGGACAATTCGAAATTGGCGACGCTGATGCTGGACATCGATCATTTCAAGCAAGTCAATGATGCGCACGGCCATGCAATGGGCGATAGCGTGCTCGCCAAAATGGTGTCTGTGGCGAGCAGTGTGCTGCGCCAGGAAGACTTAATTGGGCGCCTCGGCGGCGAGGAGTTTGCCATTGTGCTTGTCGATACGGATGCGGCCGGCGCCAAGCAGGTGGCCGAACGCTTGCGCTTGGCGATTAAGCAAGTGCAGTTCCCGAGCGAAGCTGGGCCGTTTCATGTCTCTGTGAGCATTGGCATTTCGGAGCCCGTCTTCGCTGAAGCAAGCATCGACCACGCGCTCGAACGCGCCGATGCTGCGCTCTATCAAGCCAAGCGCAATGGACGCGACCGGGTCGAGACGGCCAACGAAACGCAACCGGTGACGCCGTCGAACAGCGATGCCGGCACGCAGTCTCTGACCCACTAGTGCGATCTTTAAACAGCCCTCAAAACAAACCGCCGCCCAGATGATTCCGGGCGGCGGCTTTGCATGTAGAGGACCCGGCCAGAGCCGGGCGTGTCCCCGTCTCTACAAGTCGAAATGCGCCATCACGCTCGCGATCCGACGGATCGACACCATATAGGCGGCTGTCCGCAGATCTCGACAGTCTGGATGCGAGTCGCGGGCTTCGCGCATCGCCACATAAGCCGCGCGCATCGTGTCATCGAGACCAGAGCGCACCAGGTCAATTTCGCCAGCGCCGCATTCCAGTCGGCGCTTCGTGGCAGCATCGACGCCATTCGGAACCAGCGCTTCAATCTGTTGCAGCAAAGCCCGGCTACGCGCCTCTTCTTGGCGGCGTTGCATGCGGCCAAAGCGCATATGCGAAATATTCTTCGCCCACTCAAAATAGGACACCGTCACCCCACCCGCATTGGCAAACAGGTCCGGGATAATTGTGATTCCGCGATCAATCAGAATATCATTCGCTTCTGCGGTGACCGGGCCGTTCGCGGCCTCGATGATCAAACGCGCCTGAATGCGATGTGCATTGGCAAAAGAGATCACGCTTTCACAGGCAGCCGGAATAAGGATATCGCAATCGCGTTCTAAACCGGCAGCGCCATCGTCACAAAACTCAGCATCCGCGAAGTCTGCGAGGGGCAAACGCTGCGCCAAATGGGCTTTCAAGGCTTCAATGTCGAGACCTTTTGGATTGAACACCGCTCCATCGCGCTCAATCACACCCGTGATTTTTGCGCCATCTTCTTCACTTAGGAATTTTGCAGCGTGATAGCCGACATTGCCGAGGCCCTGAACGATCACGCGTTTGCCGTCGAGGCTACCAGAGAGACCGGCCGCACGCACATCGTCTTGATGCCGAAAAAACTCTTGCAAGGCATATTGAACGCCGCGACCTGTTGCTTCGGTCCGCCCAGCAATGCCACCAGCATTTAGCGGTTTGCCGGTCACACAAGCGCGCGCATTGATATCGGTTGGGTTCATGCGGCGATATTCGTCCGCCATCCAAGCCATTTCGCGTTCGCCCGTGCCCATGTCTGGCGCAGGGACGTTTTGCGACGGATTGATCAAATCGCGCTTGATCAATTCGTAAGCAAACCGGCGTGTGATTTTCTCTAACTCAAAAGGTTCCCATGCATTGGGATCGACGATCAGACCGCCTTTTGAACCGCCAAACGGCGCTTCGACCAAAGCGCATTTGTAAGTCATCAAAGCCGCCAGCGCTTCGACTTCGTCTTTGTTGACTTCAATGGAATACCGGATCCCGCCTTTGGCCGGCTCCATATGCTCAGAATGGACCGAGCGATAACCTTTGAAACTGTGCAACTGACCGCGCAGCCGAATCGAGAATTGAACCTCATATGTCGCGTTACAATTGCGAATGCTCTGCGCGACATCCTCCGGCATATCGAGCAAGTCAATCGCTCGATCATACATCAAATTGACGCTTTGCAGAAAGCCTGTTGTGATTGGTTTATTATTTTGAAAGTTCATTTCGTCCCACCTTTTCTGATATAGGAAAGGCTACAGGACATTGATTTAGTTGATTATAATATTCAGAAAAATATCTGTGTACTGATTAAATCAGATTGTAAGACTGGTTAATGGATCTCTAATCTGTGAACGCGGCATTTCGGGTCCGTCGCCGTGAGCTGAACACATAAATGTCCGGACGCCCGACGTTTTGAGGCTATAGCATACACAGGTAAATACGCGTTTAAGTTGAATATAGCGACGCCAGATGGCGCTGCGGCACCGCAAACACCCTCGCGTGCCTCACCCTGCCGTAAAGCAAGTTTGCGACATGCCCGGCTCAAACGCATACTCGTACGCGGCAATGCTATGCGCACCCACCCAAGCACCCGACCCGTCCAAGCCAAGTGCGGCGGTGCATTGCATCGGATAGGCGTTTCGGTTTTTCAATCCAACCTCTACAATCACTTGGTCGGCGTCGCAGCGGAAAGCTTCGACGACTTGAACCCCATTGCTGACCTTAAGCGTGGTATGGGTGAACCCGATGGCGCGCGTGAGCGCCTTCCGGCAAGCCTCAGCATCCATCTGGTCGGCAAACGGCGTCGCACTGATCTGGCCGAACGACACCGTGTGCAGCGCTTCGTCTGTAGCATGTGCTGCATGATGGCACCCGGCCAGCAAAGGCACAAACAGCGCGGCACAGGCCCAATGTTTCAGCTCAAACATCCTCATCGCCTCTCATTTCTTGCAGCGTATGGGACAATTCCCTTGCAGAGATGCCGACGCACTATGCTCGCTGCCCTTGGCTTAGAAAGTAGTAAATTTTCAACCTAATGTTGAACACACTGTTAAGACTGATTCGATGTCGACCCGTGGCGCACACCATGCGCGGTCTCCGGTTCGAGGAAAACAAGAAGGTCTTGATTATGCGCCAACCCGCTTTGACCCGCCTGAACACGCTAACACTGCTGGCCGTCACGGCTTTGTCAGTCTCCAATCTTTTGGTTGGATTGATGCAGGGCAACCGGTTTTTGGTTGGGGCAAGCGCGCTCCTCGCCGCCGCATTCGCGATCATTTACTATCGCCGCATCCAGCTTGATTCTGAGCCAGGTGACGTGCCCACCAGGACCGATTCAGACCCTATAAAACTGCACCGCCAGTTTCCGATCTGGATGTTCATTGGGGTCTTGTTCGTGATGTTCCCTGCAATGCTATGGTTTGTCCAAGATGCCAGTGTTTCCTGAGGACGAGTCAGCAAAATAGCAATTTAAGATTGAATTTACAGTCTTCCGTTTACCTAGATTCCGAGAAACACTGTGAGCGATAAACGTGCCCCCAAATGTTGATACGCAGATTGGCCAACGAATTCGGACCGCGCGGATCGATGCTGCTATGACGCAGGCGCAGCTGGGCGAGCAGCTTGGCTGTTCGAGCCAACAAATCCACAAATATGAAAGCGGTCACAACCGGGTTTCGGCTGGAACACTGTTCTTGATCGCAAAAACGCTCAACCAGCCCATGGACTGGTTCTTCCGCGACGCCGATCCGGTGCATCACAGCCTGTTCCGCTTGCATTAAGCGCCGGGCCTAGAGCCGTTGATAAGAGGCGAGTACCGGCAGGCTCGCTTTTGCCTCAATACGGCTGGCGATGCCGGCATTGGTGAGCGTCGTATGGACTTGCTCGAAGACCTCAGTCTCAGCAATGCCGGCTAAGCGCACGCCAAACGCGGCGTGCTCAACCACGAAGTCAATCAAACCGTCCGGCAGTCGCACGCGCCCCTCGGCCACCGAAAAAACCGGCTCAGAACGGTCAATGCGCAGGCCGAGTCGGGCAAACCCTGCACCGCGCGCGCAAATGATGTAAGCCAATGGCTGTTGCGTGCTGCGCGCCAAATCAACCACGCGGCACAGCTGCCTGATCACAGGATGCAAACGCCGCTCATGCAAATCGCCCTCGCACTGACACAGTATCAGCCAGCACATCTAGGCTGCAACGTCTTGCAAATCGCGCCCTCGCAAGCGCGAGGCATCGAGCACCCCGGGCCGGTCCCAATCGCCCTCTGGTCGGATCATTTTGTAAGCCTCCGTTGACGGCCTAATCGCATCTGCATGCTCTGCCAACGGGATCTCAATCTCGTAATACTCATAGTCAGAGAAAAACACGCTCGGGCGGTTCTTTAACCGTCGGCAATTCAGAATCTTTGACCAAAACGGCCAGAGCCGCGCCTGGATCTGTGCGATCATCAGCGCATACCCTTTGCGGGCGGCAAGCTCGAAAGCTGCCGCCAGCATGACTTTGACGACGGCTGTGCCGCGAAAACTCGGCATGACGCAGACCCGCTCGACTTTGCCGAACTCAGCAAACCAGCGTAGCCGCAAGGTCGCGATGGCGCGGCCATTGCAATAGGCCAGCAAATGCGTGCCGCAGAGATCATTGCCATCAAATTCCTCTTCAAACGGACAGTCTTGCTCCGCCATAAAGGTCAATGCGCGCAGCGCAACGACATGTTGATAAGCATCCAATGTGCGCACCAGTTCAACCGGATATTGAGCCATGGCTTTCGCGTTGAGCGGTTTTATCAGGCCGGATTGACCGCTTCTTCCGATCTCAAGCATCAAGCCACCTGCGTCTCGGGCGCCGTCAGAGCACCCTGCATCCAAAGCTTATCAATGCCGAAATGGGCGGGCGCCCAGCCCAGACTGACCATCGACCGGGCGCCATCCTCTGTGGCGGCGCGAGCGAAGCATGGCACTTGGCTGAACAGGTGCATGCGGATCAAACCAGCGCCGACCATGACGGCTTTGCGGGCTGCATGGGTCGCCCCCGCATAAACGCCTATATACATCCCTGCGCAGGGCTGACCGGCCGCGGCCACATGGGCATCATCTGGGTCGCCCGGCGAAAACGCTGACGCTGACAATGCGTCTAATCCCGTTTCTGACAGCGGAACGCACAAAACCAAGCCTTCAATCGGATCGCCAAAAACCCAGGCGGTGATCCCGGTTTGAGCATGGATACGTTCGATGACGGCGACATCGGCCAGCTTTCCAGTGATCAATCGCTCACCGAGCTCGACCAATTGTGGGATCTCTGGCCCGCTGGCGGGGCGCCAGCCAAAATCAGCCATGGCGGCAAACATTTTCGCTTGATCGACGATGAAGGGATAGGTTTGCAAATCGGTTTGTTTGGGTGTCATCAAAATAACTCCTGAAACAAACCAGCATGTCACTATTCATCCAATCGCGATGCAGACAGAATTGAATTACGGTAGTACAGAAATTGCGGAAGAGGCCGTGAATGTTCGAAAATCTCGATTGGGATAAACTCAAAGTGTTCATCGTTGTCGCCGAGTTGGGCAGCATGAATGCTGCGGCATCGCGCCTGAAAGAGACGGCGCCGACCGTGTCGCGCAAAATCGATGAATTGGAGCGAACCCTGAATGCCAGGCTACTTTACCGCTCGCCGCGTGGGGTCAGCCTGACCGAGGCCGGGCGCAAAGCCCTGCGCTATGCCGAGATCATGTCCGATGCTGCCGATGGGTTACGCAGCGATGTGCTCGACCATGACTTACCCGCCGAAGGTCCGGTCACGCTTTGCACCGGCGATGGCCTTGCCGCGCATTGGATTGCCCCGCATTTGCCGGGCTTTCATTTGCAGAATCCAAAAATCGAGCTGCGCTTGGTCACCACCGATCGCCCGGATGCCGATTTGCTAAATGAGCGCGCCGACATGGCGATCCAGTTTCGCGAGCCAGGGCGCCAAGACATTGTTTCTAAACGACTTGGCATCTTGCATTATATCTTCTTCGCCTCGCCAGATTATATCAGTAAATACGGACACCCGACGAGCTTGTTCGATCTGCACAATCATCGGTGCTTGATCCATTCTGGTTATGTCAATCAGATGGAGCGTTGGGCCCCAAAAACCAAAGAGTTCCGTGATCTGATGGACTTTGCACTGGTCACCAATTCCGGCGCAGTGATGCTGGAAGTATGCGCTAAGGGCGGCGGAATCGCGCTCATGCCCACTTATGTCTGCGCGCTCGGTCGAGATCTTATCCCGCTCAATTTACCCGAGGTTGCCCCGATCCGGTTTTGGCTGACTTATTCTGAACGTGTGCGCCGCTTGGCACGCGCGCAAATCGTGATTGAATGGCTGCGGGGGCTCTTCCATCAGCGAAAAACACCCTGGTTCCGGCCAAACTTCATCCACCCATCGAGTTTGGAAACCGAGGAGGCTGAGCCGCAAACGGTAACCGACGCTGTGTCGGTTCATGGCCCCAAATAGGGCGCTCGCATTGTCGTTCGCACAAAACAGTATTACAGAAATTATGTAACTGTTTATGTTGCTTTAACATACAAAGTCCGGCTCCAAACGCTGTAAAGGGAATAAATCAGAGATAGACGTATGGGCGGTGACAAGGAGTCTCCAGGTTCTCGGCGTGGATCACGACCGAAAAAGCCCCTCGCGGATGCCCTGCGCGAACAATATAAAGAAGTCCTCAAAGAGCCGGTTCCAGAGCGGCTCAAAAAACTGATCGATGCATTGAAAGCGAAAGAACAAAAAGATCGCGACTGATCGGGTCGTGACCGCGCTCGAACCGCCCCCAAAAAACAACCCACAGTAAAAATTTTCATTCTGCGCGGAACAAAATCGGCCATGGCGGCATTCTTTATATGTAGGGCCAAGGTGCTTTACCACACACTGCGTTCAACATTGAAGGAGACCAAAATGGGGACCGACTCTCTTATCGACCGTCAGCTGCCGCAATGGACGAAGTCCGTCGAACGGCATGCACAATTTGCGCAATCCATCGACACAGAAGAATTGGCAGATGCTGAGCTTGATGTGCAATTGAGCATCATCGGGGCGATCAGTGCCAAGCCCGCGCAAAGCCCCATCGACATGTTACTCAAACTGAAATTATGGGAAAGCTATGTCGCACCTGACGGGAACCTTGATCACATGCCAGCCGAAGCGAAGCTCATTCAATCGGTGATCGCAGACCTGGAAGCCTTCGTCGATTCAGCGGGCGCCGAAATGGCGACCTACCCAGACGCGCCTTGGACGAAAATCAATTAGACTTCGCCCCAGGTACAAGCGATTAGCGGCTGCCCGCGAGGCGCAAAACTTCGCGGACGGGCCCCAGGTTCGAACTTTGCCGCAGATCCAATAACAAGTTCATACAATCATTGAACTCATTGGCGACAACATCATCAACACCGCTGATCCGGTCGACCACATCCTCGTCGAAGAACCAGCTGATATGCAGGTTCAGCACTTTTGAGATCTCATATAACGTCCCCGCGGAAACACGGTTAACGCCCTTTTCGTATTTTTGGATCTGCTGAAATGTGAGGCCGATCAGTTCGCCGAGTTGGCCCTGCGTGAGCTTCGCCGCGCGGCGCGCCTGGCGAATGCGACGACCAACTTGATGATCCACGTGTGACGGGGTCTTTGCGCTCATTTTTAATCTCCATGCATCGCGGTGGCTCGTTTGAATTGAATTCGCCACTCTTCGCGCGTGGATAGTATGATCAGGAGTGTGAAGAGAACGTAAACTGGTTTATGGCGCCGCGTCCTCGTTTAGCACAGACCGCGAAAACAGTGTTTGTTTTAAGGCGTTTTGGAGCTCATGCGCTTGCGCCTGAAGGGCCTTGATTTGTGTGTCCAGCGCGTCGCGGCGATGTTGCATGTAACGCAGATATCCATTCTGGACACTTAATCGCGTCGCTTCGGTCTCAGACGCGTCCATTTTGGCGAATTCCGCGTCCAGCGCTGTGCGCTTTTCCGTTACCAATCGCAGTTCAGTCATAATCGTTGCTAGGCGCTGCACTTGGTTTTGGTGCTTGAGGTCCAGAAGTTTCGGAACAATCGGATCAGGTGCGGTCATCTCGGCCTTTCAAGTGCTGGCGCACCCGGTCGACATATTGGATCGCAGCTGCGACCGCCGCAAAATGCTCTTGGCGGATCTCTTCGTCGATTTCGACCAAGCGATAGAGAGAGCGCGCGGTCGGCGGATCGCGGTAAATCGGGACATGATTGGCCTGAGCAACCTCACGAATTTTGGCGGCGAGATGATCGACCCCTTTGGCCACGCAAATCGGCGCTTGATCGCTTTCAGGATCCCATTTCAGTGCCACGGCATAGTGCTCCGGATTGACCATGACCACGGTTGCAGTTTCGACATTTTTCAGCATATCGCTGCGCGTGATCTGAGTTCCGCGCTCGCGGCGTTGCTGTTTCAACTGCGGATCGCCTTCGTTTTGTTTCATCTCCTTTTTGAGATCTTCGCGGGTCATCTTCAGGCGCTGGGCGTGCAGGTATCGCTGCAGGGGCACATCCAAAGCCGCCAGCAGCAACTGAAACGCGCCAAAATACAGGATCAGCTTGACCAATTGTGCGAGCGTAAAATCGACCATCTGGCCACGGCCGATCGCGCTGCTGCCATAATACTCAGAGGCAAAAAACACCAAGAAATAGGCGGCGATCAGACCGGCAAAAATCATCTTGGCCGCATCTTTCAAAAAGTCGAGCAGACCCTTGGCGCCATATTTGTTTTTGATGTTTTCGATCGGCGAGATTTTCTTAATGTCGGGTTCGATCTTTTTGGTCGAAAAGGCAATCCCGCGCTGTAGGATCAAGACCAGTAATACGCAGGCGACAAGCACCCCAAAGAGCGGCACAAGCGCGAACATAATCTCCGACAGCGCCTCACGCGTTTGCTCACCCTGACTTGTGAACATGTCCGCAGCATACTGATCAGCATGGTAGAAAATGCTGGAAAAACCCGTGCTCAACGCATCTGAACTGATCATCAGGAAAATCGCCAGGCCTAAACCGATGCCGATGATCAGGCCAAACGCATTGGCCTCTTTGGACATCGGCACATCGCCATCCTGCCGCGCTTGGCGGAGCCGCTCTTCGGTGGCGGCAAATTCCTTTTCTCCAGCTTGTTGTTCTTGATCTGCCATGGTGCGCTACAACCACACAATCAGACGCTGGATCTGATCTTGCCAGACCATCAGCATTGCAACGATCGACACGGCCAGCAGGAACATGCCAGCGCCGACTAAGAAGGGCGCACCAACAAACGCCACCATCATTTGCGGCATCGCTTTGTTGATAAAGCCAAGGCAGACATTGTAGAGCAGGTTCATCGCCACAAATGGCCAAGCGAGCAGAATGGCGAACGCAAAGGCGGCGTAGAGACTGTCGAATAGGAACGCTTGCGCCACCCATGACACGCCCCCGACGGGAATTGAGTCGTATAGCTCGATCCAGCTTGAGATCACTTGAATGTGGAAGTTCATCGAAAACAATAAGGCCGCACCGGCCATAGAGAGAAGATTCGCGGTCGCCGTCTGGGCCTCATTTTCCAGCGCCACGCCGAGCGGTTGGGCGAGCCCCATGGACTGGGCGATCACACTTCCGGCGATATTCAGCACCCAGATCACCACACGCAGTCCAATGCCGAGGAAAAGACTGAGCAGCAGCTCGGTGATCACCACCACACCGAGCGCGGTAAGCGTGTCCGGCAGGACATAATTGGTGATGCCCAGCCCCGAAATCGCAGCTGAGAGGCCAAGCAACAAATACACCCGCACCTGCGCCGGGATCATCTGCTCGCCAATGCCAGGGATCAAAATGATCACAAAAGATAAGCGCGCGACGGTGAGGATGAACTGCGCGACCCAGTAAGACAAATCCGGGCCAAGCAGGTCGAGAAACGGGATCATACAATCCCCACGATTTGCGGTTTGCTGCTTGAGCGAATTTCCTCATAAGCCAGAACCGCATTGCGAATGCCCTTGCTGGCCAAGACAGTTTGCAAAAACCGGCGGCGCTTGGACGATGTCGCGACAGCGGCGACAACGCCGCGTTGCGCGGTTTCGTTGAGCTTTTCTTGAATGCCGTTGAGGAGCTCGCTGAACAGTTCTGGCGGCAAAGCGATATCGGTCGCGCCGCCATCTGATTTGATTTCATGTTCGGCAAATTTTTGCTCCCAAGAGGTTGAGAGCTGCACCAAGGGTAGACGCCCTTCGCCGTCCTGCAATTTATTCAAGATCTGGAAAGAGAGGCGTTGACGCACCAGCTCGACCATTTGGGACTGCACAGCGCCTTGCGCCTTGGCTTCACCCACTGTCTCTAGGATCAAGAAAATATTCCGGATCGAAACCCGTTCCTCAAGCAAAGCGCGCAAGACAGCGAGCAGCGTTTCGGGCGGCACTTTGGCCGGCAGATATTCGTCTAGCAGGCGTTTATTGCTGGCACCGCGTTCATCATCAGACATTTGGGTGAGCGCATCGAGCGTCTCGATCATCACCATGCGAGTAAAGATCAAAGAGAAATTACCCTGGATTAATTCGAGCATATGCGTGGCCAGCACTTCGATCGGTTCGATGACCGGCACGCCAGAGGCGACAAGCTCTTGCTTTTTGGTCGTCGGCAACCAGCGCGCGGCGGCTTTATAGACCGGCTCTTGCACGCGCTCCCCTTGCAAATGTGGCAGCTGATCTTCTTCCATCAATGCCAGCACCGAGCCCGGCCGCAATAAGCCGGTATCAATCGGCACGCCTTGGAGTTTCAATCGATACGTATTGCGCTCTAGCGTCGGATTGTCCGTCATTCGGATCGGCGGCAGGACAAACCCGTACTCTTCTGCGATGTATCGCCGGATCTTCTCAATCCGTGCCTCGATGCCACTCTCGCCTTGCAAGACGGTGGCGACGAGATCCGGCGCGACTTCCAAATGGATTTCATCGGAATGGATGGAGTCGCCAATTTGGTTCGGTTTTTCAGCTGCGGCCTCGTCCGGCATCTCGGCCTTGGCCTCTAAGGCATCATGTTGTTTTTTGAGGAAATAGGCAGTCACGCCGAATCCAATCGACGCCAACATGAAGGGTAAGAAGGGCAAGCCCGGGAACAGCGCAAACACCGCGAGCAGGCCGGCGACAATCATTAACGATGTGGCATTCCCGCCAAGCTGTTTTCCAAGCGCTTTATCCAGTGCCCCATCATCGCCGCCTTTTGAGAGCAATAGCGCCGCTGAGACCGAAACGATGACGGCTGGGATTTGCGAAACGAGGCCATCTCCGACCGTCAGGATCGAATAGTTGGCCAAAGCCTCTCCAAAGGTCAGGCCATGGACGGCGAGACCGAACCCGATCCCCGCCAAAAGGTTGAGCGCGGTGATCAAGAGCCCCGCAATCGCATCGCCTTTGACGAATTTCGACGCCCCATCGAGCGAGCCGAGAAAAGCCGCTTCTTCTTGCTCTTTTTGACGGCGCTGCTTGGCCTCTTCGTGGCTAATCGCGCCGACGGCCAAGTCGGAATCGATCGCGAGCTGCTTGCCCGGCATAGCATCCAGAGCAAACCGCGCTCCGACCTCGGCCATCCGACCGGCGCCTTTGGTAATCACCATGAAATTCACGATGATCAAAACGCCAAACACGACGAGGCCGACAAACAAGTTGCCGCCCATAATGAACATGGCGAAGCCTTCGATCACACCGCCCGCCGCACTGGTCCCAGTATGGCCTTCTGAGATAATCAGCTTGGTCGAGGAGACGTTCAGGGCCAGACGCAGGATCAGCGAGGCCAACAACACGCTCGGAAACGATGAGAAGTCGAGCGGCTTCTCAATGAAGATGGCCGTCGTGAAGATCAAAATTGCAAATGCAAACGAGGCGGTCAGACCAAGATCCAGAACCCAAGCGGGTACTGGTAAGACCATCACCAAAATCACCAGCATTAAGCCGATCGCCAGCAGCGCGGTCGGCTTTGATAAGTCGAGCAGCTTCATGTCCGCCATCGCTCTCTTAGCCCGTAATGATCGGCAAAATGTGATTGTTAAACAGATCGAGACAGACGCGCGTCATATACCCGATGGTGATGAAAAACACGCCCACAACGGCGACGATTTTCGGCACAAAGGTCAGCGTCATTTCCTGCACTGAGGTCAGCGCTTGGATCAAGCCAATGATGAAGCCGAGGACCAATGACACACCGAGGATCGGCAAGCCCATTAACACACCGGCCCACAAAGAGGCCCGCAGGACCTCGAAAATCTCTGATTCGCCCATCGTCCCCAAAAGCTCCGTTCTAGACTGGCATCCGCAAGAGTTCTTGGTAGGCCTCGACCACTTTGTCGCGCACCGTGACCGCGGTTTCCAAGACCATTTCTGCATTCGCCAAAGCTTCGACCATGGCATGTGGATCGGCTCCGCTAATCGCGGTTTCCACGGCTGCTTTTTCAGCTTCTTGTACCGCCGTTTTGAACTCCGAAACGCCCTTGGCGACCGGGTTCTCTTCTTCGGCGGGTTTAGCAGGAGTGGTTGTCGGGGTCGTGATTTTCGCTGGATTGATCGAGTTATACGCCCCAAACCCGAAATTGGTCACAATCGGCCTCCTTAACGACGCAGTATGTCCAGCAGCGAAGAATACATGCTTCGCGCCTGCTGGAATGAATTGAGATTGGCTTCATAAGTGCGGTTGGCTTCACGCAGATCCGCCATTTCCGTCACCAATGAAACATTTGAAAGTGTGACATAGCCCTGGTCATCCGCCATCGGATGTTCGGGATTGAACTCGGTTTCGCCCGGCGTTTGGTCGAGCGCTGTGCGCAGCGCGCCAAACGACACATTTGAGCCAAACCGCGGCTCGGAGAGCAGGATCTTTCGCTGATATCCCGGCGTGTCGGCGTTTGAGACATTTTCGGCGCTGACAGTGATCCGCTGCGAATTGGTTTTCATGCCCGACATCGCTTGCATCATGGAGAGCTCAAACGGGTTCATAGTCTATCCTCCCGTCATGTCCGGCGGCCGAGTGCGAGCTTCATCATGTCCAATGATTTGGCATAGACATTCAGCGCGAGATTGTGCTTGCCGACCGCTTCCGCCGATTTGAACACTTGTTCTTCGACGCTCACAGTATTCCCGTTCGGGGCGGCCGCTGCCGACGTATTGAGGCTCTGTGCAAACGGTTGATTAAAATCGATTTGCTCAAGCATCGGCCCATTGCGCTTGAGATAATCAGCAAAACTTTCAAGCTCTACCGCTTTGTAACCGGGCTCATTCGCGCGTGAGAGATTCTCAGCGCTGGTTTTCTGCGCCTCAGCCGAATGACGCGCCATCGCGCCATAAATCTGGAACAAGGATAGATCCGACAACATCGCGAAATCCGCTTAAGGTTAACGATTCCGCAAAATTTGCGACTATAAGTTGAAGAAAGGATTAATAGATACCCTGGGTTTAATTAACTTTTGCGATGACAGTAGACCATCTCTCGGCTGGCCGTCTTTGGGGCACTGTGACAGAGATCCTGCCCGGCCTGGTCGAGCTGTCCGGGGTCAGCCATGCCGTTGGCATTGGTGACAGTGTCTCGATTGAAAAGTCCGGCCCGCCCCTCATCGGCGAAGTTATGAGCGTCAGTGAGACTGGCGTACGCGTGCTGATGTTCAGCTCGACCGAAGCGGTCAGGATCGGCGATCGCGCTTTTGTCGCGTCGCAAGACCAAATCGAGATTGGCGATCATTGGCTTGGCGCTCTGGTGGATTATCGCGGCCAAGTGCAAATGCGGCGCATCCCGCCAGTGCCAAATGCCCGGTGCGTGCGGATCCCGCTGCAACGCGCCCCGGTCCCCGCGGCCGCGCGGAAGCCATTGGGGCCGCGCCTCTCCACAGGTCTCAATGTCACCGACACCCTATTGCCGGTTTGTCGCGGGCAACGCATCGGTTTGTTTGCCGGTTCTGGCATCGGCAAATCGACGCTGATTGGGCAATTGGCGGGGGGGATGCGGGCGGACCGCATCGTCATCGCCCTGATTGGTGAACGCGGCCGCGAAGTCCAAGAGTTCATCGACGAGATCTTACCAAAAGAGATTTTGCCAAAAACAACCGTGGTCGCGGCCACGGCGAGCGAACCTCCAGGCGCAAAGAAACGCGCCGCGCTCTGCGCGATCGCTGCGGCCGAACACTATCGCGACCAAGGCCATTCGGTTTTATTTTTATTCGATTCGCTGACCCGGTTCGCTGAAGCGCATCGCGAGACGGCGCTGATGGCGGGCGAAACACCGGCCTTGAACGCCTTTCCACCATCGACCGTGCGGGTCGTATCAGAGCTGGCAGAGCGGACCGGCCCCGGCCATCGCCAGCAAGGGGACATTACAGCGATCTTCTCTGTCTTGGTGGCCGGATCTGACTTCGAAGAACCCGTCGCGGATATGGTCCGCGGGATCTTGGATGGACACATTGTTCTATCGCGCAAAATCGCCGAACGGGGTCGCTATCCCGCGATCGATGTCTTACGCAGCGTGTCGCGCAGCCTGCCAAAAGCGGCGTCGCCAGAGCAGAATCACTTGCTTCAAACTTATCGCAATCTGATCACGACATATGATGAAATTGCGCCAATGGTCCGCGCGGGCTTGTTTGAGTTTGGCAAAGATCCGCAGGCGGACATTGCCTATTCGCTGTTCCCGAGCTTGGACAAATATTTAACCGAAAAGAGCGATGGCATCGACACCGCGTTTGAATATCTGAAAGGCCTGATGCTGCCAGCGCTTGATGCAGCGGCGTCAACCCAAGCCTTAGAGCAGGCTTAGAAACAGATTTTGGCTGGCCACTGCACCAAACCCGGCCGCATTGCTGAGCAGGGTCAGCGCGGTCGCTGAGGGACCGGTGGCGGCAACATTTTGCGTGAGGCCTTGCAGCGCTTGGTAGCGTTGCACGGTGCGCTCGACCAATTCGGGGCTTTTGAGATCTTGTAGCGAGCTGATATTGAGCTGGCTTTTGAGGCGTTCGTCGAGGATCGCCGCTTGGCGCTCGATCGGTAAGCTGCGAATGTCCGTCGGCAGCCCCAGGGCGCTCTCTAACACCGTTCGAACCGGCACACTGCCGAGCAGGCGAAACAATATGGTGTCATCAGTGGCCCCATCGGTAACCAATTCGCCAATCTCAGACTGATAGTTCAAGCTCAGCCGCATGCTATTGTCTTGTTCCCCCACCGCGACTTCGAAGGACTCCGCGGCATAACGCGCGACCAATTCATCAACCTGGGTGCCGGTCAGGGAAATCGTACCATTGCTCGGCCGCAAGCCTTCCGCAAACCGCGTATACTGCGGATTGTTGAGCCGCGCCAGAAACGTACTGGCAGGATCTTGAACTTCCTCCAAGACTTTGCGGTGAAAGCCGACTTTCCATTCTTCGCCATCGAGACCGTATGAGGTCAGAGCAATCCGGCGCAAACGCGAGTCGGCGAGGAAGTCCTCGATCGCCATCGGTTGCGCTAATTTCTCTTTGAAATAGGCACTGTCATTTTGGATTTGCGGCGCATTCGAAAAGGCTTGCAGCTGCCGGTCATAGGTGGCCTGCAAGAAAGACCAGCCGCCAAATCCAGACAGAGGGATGACCGGCTGAAACACTGGACTATGCCGCCAGCGCGTCGGAACGCTCTTGCCCAAGCAATTGCGCTTCGAGTTCGATGACCTGCTTCAAATAACACAGCGCCGAGTAATAGTTTCCCCGCCGCAGCATCTCGCACAAGGTCGGGATGAGATCCGGCTTGATATGGCCGAACGCGTCTTTGAGATCCTCGCATGCCCGGAACAAGGCGGGCAGCGTATCGGCTTCATCTAAGTCTTTGGTGATCAAAAGTTGGATCGCATAATAGACTTGTTTGACCGGTGTATCGACTTCGCTCGGTTTCAGCGCATCGCGCAGGCGCAGCACCATAACATCGGGGCTGGGCACGCGAATGCGGCCTGGCTTGTCGCCATTTTCCAGCAATGTTCCGTTGACGATAAAGCGCTCCCCCGGAGCAAGTTTCAGCATTAATCCGGACATTCCTAGTCCCCTCCAACTTACAGTTTCGCCGATTACGAAGATTTGAGCCCCTGCATGATAGACTCGTTTATTTCGATCAGATCTGTGATTTGCGCATCGCCAGACAGAACTTGCATATTTGTGCGGCGAACAAAAACAGACAGCTCCAGGAGCGACTTGCGCAATGCATCTGGGAGCCGGTTATCGGGATTCAGTAAGTCAGTGGTCAGGAGTGTCCACAGTTCGAGGTTGCGATTGAGGGCATCGGCCCACGCAGCGGGGTCCGTCTTCTCGAGGGTTTCTGCACCGATCAAGCCATCGGTGATTTGCCGAAACAGAGCGTGTTCGAGGGATTTATTATCGGCGGTCCGGTTTCGGACTTCACCATACGCTTTTTCAGCTAGAGCCTGCAATCAAGCCTCCAAGAATTCTAAAGTGGGGCCTGAAGCGCCCAAATGAGCGCTTCAGGCAATTGAGGATACTATCGGAACAGTGACAGCAGTGACTGAGGCGCTGAGTTGGCGATCGACAGAGCCTGAACGCCGAGCTGTTGCTGAACCTGAAGCGCCTGCAATTTCGCAGAGGCCGCTTCCATATCTGTGTCGGTCAGACCACCGATACCCGTGGTCAACGAGTCGACCATGGTTTGAACGAATTCGCTCTGGGTCTCGATCCGCTTCTGAGCCGAACCGAAGCCAGCAGCGGCGTCGATCGAGGTGTTCAGTAGCGTTTCGATAGATGTCAGAGCAGAGGTTGCGCCGGCATCGGTTGTGACGTCGATCGCTGCCAGGTCGCCAAGGCCGCCAGCAGACACACCTGCGGTACCACCGGTCGACGCGAAGGCCGTAATCGCGGTCGCGGTTGCAGAATTGTTGGTGATCGAGATCGCATTGTCGGTCCGTGTGACAACATAGTCGGTCTGACCGGTTGCCGACAGGAAGTTCGCAACCTGCGTTTCGAGGTTTGCCGCGACAGAGTTTGCGCTGTCATCAGAGCTCGCAACATATTCAAACGTCCGCTGACCGATGCTGTTCGCCGTCGCTGTATCATCAAGAACGATGCGGTAGCCATTGCCGTCAGCAACCGTACCAATGGTCAAGACTTGCGTGCCCGCAGCGGCGATCGAGTCGCCGGTACCAGCCACTGTACCACCATTGTCGATCAAGGCTGTCGTTGTGTCAGCCGTACCGCCATACGTTGCAGCTGTCGAAGAGTTCGAGATCGACAGATCCGTGCGACCGACATTGATGTAAGACGCCGTTACCGTTCCGGCAGAAGAGCGGTCAAGCGACGCCAGAACGCTGACATCTTCGCTGGATCCACCATCGATCAGGTTGAGGCCGTTAAACTGAGCGGCGCCAACGATCGAACCGATTTGGTCGCGCAGCGCGGCGATATCAGTTTGGATTTTAGAACGGTCAACGTTCTCTTCTTGAGCCGAAACGATCAGCTCTTTCATGTCCTGAAGAACGTTCGTGATTTGCTCAGAAGCTGAACGGGCAACACCGACAGACGAGTTACCGAGATTCAAAGAGTCTTGGATCTGCTTAAAGCTCTCTACATCCGTAGACATGACGGTTGAGATCGCCCAGATCGCGGCATTGTCTTTCGCGCTCGCAACTTTCTTACCGGTTGAAATTTCAGACTGCACCATTGCGAGGTCTTTATTGATACCGCGCAACGTTTCCAGGGCGACCATGGCGCTGGTGTTGGTGAGAATACTAGACATTGATGCTTATCCTTATTTGGTCTGGTCCTAAGCGGGACTTTCTGTTCAATGTCATCCTGACAACCCTATTCAGGGGAACCACTCTTGGTTGTATTGAATCAGTTACAATTCTAAGGTGAAAAAATGTTTAATCGCCTTAAGCTTTACTTTCGAAACGTCCCGTCGTGCCAGAGAATTGAACTTTAGATCCGTATTGATCATAGGATCCAACTTGCGAATCATTTTGCAGGCGGTCGAGCCGACCAAGGACGCGCGCAAGACCGCGCTGCATTGCTTGTAGGTGTTGGCCATGTTCGCTGGCCGTGGCCTGTAAGCGCGCCACACGACTGACCAATGTTTGCGGCTGTCCGCGCAAGACGCCGTTTTCGATCGCATCTGAGACCGCTTGCAAATGTTTGATTTTGGTTTTCGACAGTTCACCGATTTCGAGCAATTGCCCACGGACAATATATTCCGCTTCCTGATCAAAAACCTGTTCCAGGGTGGTCAGGGCGGCTTCAAATTGTTGCGGTTGCATCCTTGATGGCCTCCGTTTCCAATGATCCGTTCAAGCCCATTGTGGCCAGATCTTTATCCAACAAACCTAATGGGTGCTGCTTGGCGATATCGGCGGCGATCGCCTCTACAAAATAGCGCGCAAACATAGATGCCCCGTCCCCACCCCCGAACGTGAGCGATTTCTCGAGCCCGGTATGTGTCAGCAGTTCCGCCCATAATAATTGCTCGAATCGCAGCGCGCTTTCATCCTTCACGGGGGGCGGTCCCGCCGCTGGCGCCGATGCGGCAATGGCGGGGACTGGACTGATCGCGGGTGGATTTAAGGACATGGCTCAACTCAATTGCAGTTAATCAGAGTTAAACTTTAAGTTGTTAATTCACTCTTTACGCCCTGCTGTTGTATTAAGCAGACGTTGAAATGAGCGCGCCATGATCTCAGTTTTTCTCCCAGAGGCCCCCGCTCCGGCAAATGCGCCGCAAGGCCCATCATCGCGGGCCGAACCGGCAGCCGACGCTGATTCAGAAACGCCCGGAGAGCGATTCGCAGATTTTCTCCCGCAAGATGCTGAAACCCCGGCAAAAGAACCCACGCCGCGCCAAGTCGATCTCGACGGCGCCCGCGTTCAATCCGCTGAGATTGAGGCAGATGTACCTCTTGACCCGAAAGCGACACAAGCGCCAACAGACAGCGCAGAGGCAGACGCCAAGGTCGCGCTGACCACCGGCACACAGGCGATCGCCGAGACTGCCATCTCTGCGGCTGAGACGGTCGCGGACGCAAAACGCCTGGCACCCAGTGCCGTGCCGGCCGCGCCTGCTAATGCGGCTGCGGCGGTTGAGACCAAACCCACCCTGCCAGCAGAAAGTGCCCTTCCCGCCACTGATCGGCTGGCCGCCGCTCCGGCAACGCCCGTCGCAACCGACGTCGAACCCGCAGCGCGTCAACAGGCCCAGACAGAGGCCGCGCTCACGCCCCTTTCCGCACCTCCACAGCCAAAGACGATTGCCGCTAATGATGCTGCGCTCGCACACACAAAGCCTAATCCAGCGACGGACGAGGCCCTGGTGCCCGCTGCGCCGCGCGCCGAGATCAAGGCGCCTGCGCCTGAGACGGCTGACGTGAGGTCGACTGAAAGTGTTGAGGTAAAAATCCAGTCGATTGCGGATGCTCCGCCTGCGGGGGAAAAACTCATCATCGCCCCTGCAGGACGTGAGCTGGTGACAAGTGCCATCCCGGATGGCCTCTTGCCCGCGGCCCAAACCACAAGCTCCAACCCCCTTTCGACCGCTGCGACTCCAGGCTTGACACCCACCGCACCGGCGCAGGTGATTGCCGCGCCGAATGAGCTGACCCATGTGATCCTGAACGCTTTGAAATCCGGCTTTGATCCGCAAGAGCAATTGGTGGTTCAACTTGATCCGCCAGAGCTTGGCCGGGTCTTGATCGATTTCAAATTTGATGCCCAAGGGCTGCAGCAAGTGGTGGTCACTTCAGAAAATCCCGAAGCCCTGAAACGGCTCCGCGAGCTGCATTTTGAATTGACCGAGGCCCTCAAAGATCAAGGGCTTTCTGAAAAGAATATGTCATTCCGTCAGGAGGCGGACGATCGTCAATCATCAGGATGGAGAGGGGCTGATTTTACCCCGGCGATGTCTTCGGTTTATGGCCAAATCGATGATGCCGCCACCCTTTCCGCGCCCCCTCCTGTGACACGTGCTGGGCCCACGGATCGGCTCGATTTACGGCTTTAGGAGTAAGCTATGACAGAGATTAATCCCGTCGCCTCCGGCACGGCCACGACGACCACCGGATCCGCCGTCAACGCGCAAACCATCAGTGAAGACTTCGACACGTTCCTGCAGCTGCTCACCGCGCAAATCCAGAATCAAGACCCATTGGCGCCGATTGACTCAACCCAATTCGTCGAACAGTTGGCGACCTTCTCGTCGCTCGAACAGCAAGTCCAAACCAATGACACATTGGAGAGTATTGCCAGCATGATCGGCGATTTGCACTCGGTCCTGGCAAGCGAGTGGCTCGGCGAAGAAGTCGCGGTGGCGTCCAAATACGTCGCTTACGAAGGCAGCCCGGTTGAATTCGAAGTGAACCCGGCTTTGAGCTATGACCAAGCGGTTCTGACCGTCACTGACACGCAGGGCCAGACCGTTTGGCAGGAAGTGCTCGACCCGAACGCTGACCGCTATCAGTGGTCCGGGTCGGTGCTGGACCAGAAAGCGGGGGCCCCAGACGGGATTTACGCATTTCAACTTGATCTGTTGCAAGGCGGGCAGCGCGTTGCGACCAGCGACGCTGAAATTATCAGCAAGGTGACCAATCTCGCCACGGAAGACGGGCAAATTCGATTGGGGACGGACACCCGTCTGACTGCAGATCTGACCGACGTTCGGAAAGTCTCTAGCGATTAAAGGTCTTGCTTGGCCATATCGACGATCAGCACATTTTTGATCCCGTCAGAGATTGAGTCCCTCAGATTCATCAGGATCATAGACCGGATGGTCTCATAATTATTGACATCGGTGGGCTGTACGAGGGTGCGCCCATCATTGCTGAGCGTGATCAGCGTGGTCATAATATTGTCGCGCAGCTTCGGTTCTTCGGAGAACAGGTCTTCTGATGTGCTCGAATCCGTCTCGAGCGTGATGTGCAGAATCACCAGACTTGTCACCTGACCATTTTTCATCAGCGGGACCACAAATTCGCGGCTAAACTTGAAATAGGCCGTGGCCCCCGAGGCGGCGTCATAATCGCCGCTTTTCTTGTCCGCTTTAGCGTCGCGATCATCATCATTGGCGGCTTTTTCAGCCGTGTCGCCAACCTCTGCTTCAGCGCTGTTAGACGGGCTCGCCGCCGCGCTTGATGGGCTACGGAGCATCACGCCGGCAAAGCTGCCCACCGCGACAAAAACCACCGCGACCACACTGGTAATGATCATTTTCATGACGCGCTTCCTTTTAAAATGGGAGAACTTTCTCAAGCACTTTCGGCACCATGCCGCGCTTTATCCCAGCCATGGTTTCGCCCTGACTAAGATACGCTAAACTGGCGTCTGCGATTTTTTCATATGAGACCGTATTAGTGCGGGTGATGTCTTGCGCGCGGATCACGCCTGACACGGTCAGATAGCGAACCTCGTCGCTGACCTGCGTCTGCTGATAGCCAGCGATCACCAAATTGCCGTTCGGCTCAACACCGACCACACGGGCCGACAAACGAAACGTGACTTGCTCAGCGCGATTGACGGCACCGTCGCCCGTAAGGGTTGAATTGCGATCATAATCGATCCCTGGGGTCAGCGTCGCGCCGCCTGGCAAGACGCCGTCGACCACATCTGGCAACCCAAACAGGGCGCCGAGATTAAATTGCTCATTGGTCTGACGATTGCGTGACAGGGACGTCTGCAAGCTCGCTTGATCATTCATTTCGACCACAACGGTCAGCAGATCACCGACATCTTTGGCCCGGCGCATGCCCAAAAGGGCGTTTGGTGCCGTGGTCCAAAGGGAGGCGCTCGTTTGTTTTGGCGGTGGGGCATACGCGGCCGCTTGCGGGTCCCAATAGGTTTCGAGCTCAGCCGCCATTATAGACGTATCCGGCTCGGGCGCGCTGGACGCGCATGCCGCTAGGGACAAGGCCATTAATCCGCTGGCCAGAGTGAGATCTAGTTTACCCATACCCAACCTCCTGCTTGCACCGTTCCTTCGACCACTTGGCGTGATTGAAGGTTCAAGACCGAAACGCTTTCATTTTCGCCCGCCTCGCCGAGCGAGCGCCCCGTCAGCGAGATTTCCAGTGGGCCTTGAACATATTTTACCGTGACCAGTTGGTTGCGTTTCACCAGCCGTGGGGCGCGGGTGTCGCTGGCTTGAATTGGTTGCCCTGCATAGACGGTTCGACGCACTTCTCGGCCGATCAGTTCGGTATCTTCGTCGCGCCAAACATTGCCCGCGGGCGCGGTGTTGTCTTGTGTGATCACCTCTCCCGTCCGCAAAATATCTTTGGCGGTCAGGGAGGCAGAGGAGAGGGTCAAACCCAGGCTGAGGCACAGGACGCTGATCATGATCTTATCTCAACCGGGTTGTCGCCGCGAGCATTTCGTCTGAGGCGGTGATCACCTTTGAGTTTAGCTCATAGCCGCGCTGCGCTTCGATCAGGTCGGAAATCTCTTTCACGACATCGACGCTGGAGTCTTCTAGAAAGCCTTGCCGTAGGGTGCCGACGCCTTGCGTCCCAGGCACCTGCCGGTTGGCTTGGCCAGAGGCTTCGGTTTCGCGGAACATGTTATCGCCGAGCGCTTCAAGCCCTTTTTCATTCACAAATGTGGCGAGCGAAATGACGCCAATCGTCTGGCCTTCTGCTTGATTGTCAAAATAGGCCGCCACCTCGCCATCCCGGCTCACTGAAATACGCCTGGCATCTGCCGGAATGGTAATCCCATCTGCAAGCGGATAGCCATCCATTGTGACAATCTCGCCTTCGGCGCTGCGATTAAGTTTCCCGTCGCGGGTGAACACGGTTTCGCCGTCCGGCAACGCCACTTCGAGAAAACCGGAGCCGTCAATGGCGAGGTCCAACTCACCGCCGGTTTGGCGCAGGGAGCCTTGCGTAATCTCGACCGACACCGTCGAGGCTTTGACGCCCGTACCGAGCTGAATGCCCGCTGGGACGACGGTCCCAAGCTGCGATGTTAATGTGCCGGGCGTTAAGTATTGCTGATACACCAAGTCTGAAAACTCAGCGACGCGCGGGCGATACGCTGCGGTGCTCATATTGGCAATATTGTTCGAAATGACATCGACGCGCATTTGCTGCGCGGCCATGCCGGTAGCTGCAATTTGCAGGGATTTCATGGCATACCTCCTGTGCCTTAGCGGTCTCTAACCGCTGAAATTAATTGCGTTATGCGCTGGTGCTCTTGCTCGAGTAAGTTCTGCCCGGCTTCATAAGCGCGCTGCACTTCGATCATGCGCGCCATTTCTAAAACCGGTGAGACATTTGACGCTTCTAAGGCGCCCTGAAGCAGGCTGGCGCCGGGCGTCGGCGCAACACCGTCATCGGCGATGAAGCGTGTGTCTGTGTCGCGTTGCAGCTGGCCATTCGGGGTAAAGATTCCAACCTGACCGATGACCTCGCCGTCAGACGAGATGGTGCCATCACCTGCAATCGAAAGCCCTTCCACATCTGGCGGAATTTGGATCGGCGTCGCGCCATCACTCAGCACGCGCGCGCCATCGGCGGCGATCAGTTCACCATTCGCCGAGATTTGGAACGCCCCAGCCCGCGTTAAACGCTGGCCCGCCTCTGTTTCAACGGCAAAGAACCCATCTCCTTGGATGGCCAGGTCGAACTGCCCGCCAGTGAATTTCACAGTGCCTTGGGTCAAATCGAACGTATGCCCGGCAAGCCCGCCCATGGATAGCGATGGCGTCTCAAGGCCCGTTTGCATCACATACTCCGCGAAAATTGCGCGATCTGTCTTGTATCCCGACGTGTTCGCATTGGCGAGGTTGTTGGCCACGACTTGCAGCTCTTTGAGCAAGCCATCCTGGCGCGATATAGCGGCATAAACACTGTTACTCATTTGCGGCTCCTGCCCGTGGCGCGAGCGCCTGGCGCGAGTTGTTCAGCACTTCCGCGATTTGATAGTTTTTTAATGTCCGTGTACGGTTTGAACTCGGATTTGCACTGGCAATTTGGATTGTCCGTACACGGTCTAGGCGCTGAACTTCGGCATCTGAGAGGCCGGCGACGAGCGGCCCCAAGTCGCCTGACCAGAGCGTCCAATTATCGACGGCAGCGCCATGCTC
>JBCCXW010000021.1:0-32615 GCA_039191105.1 Pseudomonadota bacterium | reverse complement strand
TGGTTGGTTTGCTGATCTAACTCGGCCCATGTGATCGCTTCATCGCCGTGAATAATCGCATGTTGATCGGGTTTCTTTTCTGCCCAATAGGCCAGAATCCGAGATAACGGAATCATGTTCATAGCGGCGCCGGTCCTGTCATTTCGAACCGCTCTTCGGTGTCGTTCATGTTGCCTGTCCTCCCGAGGTACCTTTGAAATGGTGAGATGTCGGAGCCTCCCACCACCCATAAATTTTGCGATTTATATCGGATTATTTAGTACGCATTATTGTTTATTATTGTCAATAACACCATACCTCGTTCTAATAGCGAGACTGCTTGAAGGCATTCGTTAAGGCGCTTTTCGAACAAAACTCCGTGCTCTGACAGGACCCGTCGGCTCAATACAGGCATGCGCGCTCAGCAACAGAAGCTCTGCCACTTCGATTTTGCCACGCGTGTTCCGCGCGCCCGCGTTCGAAAACGCGCACCCTGCCCCTAACGTTTCGCACGTAGAGGGTTCAGAAACGCGCCCTAAGCTCTACACCGTAAAGCCGCGGCTCGTTCACGGTAAAACTTGGATTGGCAATTTCAACCAAAACGCCGGTCGTGGCTGGGACGTTAACCGCACTCCGACGCAGGACCACCCGGTCGTCAAAGAGATTGTCGACAAATGCCGCAACGCTGAAAGTGCCAAAGTCATACCCTATTCGGGTATTCACCAAAAATGCTTCGTCACCGCGGTTTTCTTCCAAGTTCAGGATATCTGAGAATTGCCCACTGGAATAGCTGACATTGGTGTTCGCAAATAAGCCCTGATCGTCTTGATAGGTTACACCCGCTGCTGCGTTGAACCGCGGTGAGCTGTTAAAACGGTTCCCGTCGAGATTTGCAAATTGCGGATCAGTAGGGTTTCGTGGTTGGCCATTCTCGTCGACTGCAAACGGAAAATCGGTAAACTCCGTCCATAACAGGCCCATATTGGCGAAGACTGAGAGCGTTTTCGTGACTTCAGCTTGTGCGGCGAACTCAGCCCCATAAAGCTCTGACTCTCCGGCATTTAGAATGAAGCGCTCGACCAAATTACCGGCTTCTCCTGGCAATTCGACCTGTTGGTCTCTCCAATCCGAGTAAAAAACATTGGCATTTAACGTTATGCCAGCATCCGGCCATTCGTTGCGAAAGGCGAACTCATAACTTGTGAGATATTCAGGATCATACTGGTTGATGATGGGTACGCCATTGCTTGCTGTTGTGAACGCGACGCCGCCGGCCCGATAGCCGCGCGAAATGCCGAAAGAGATGGATTGATCCTCATTAAAATCATAAATGACCGTGCCACGCGGCAGAAACGCTTCAAAGCTTGTGTCCGAACGCACGCCATCGCCGAATAATCCAAGAAACGGTTCCGCACACGGGCTTCCGCCTATTTCAGGAATAAATGGCGCGATGATGCAATCGGATGGATCCGCCGACAGGGTGCCTATTAATCCTGGAAACTCAAGACTTTCCCAATCATAACGTGCGCCGACATCGATCGTGAGCTTGTCGGTCAGCGTATAAGTCACGTTACCAAACACTGCGTAGTTTTCTGTAAAACCCGAGACATCGGCCACCAAATTCAACCGAGAGTCAGTGGGAATAACCGGAAACGGAATGCCAACTTCCTGCAGCCGGGTCGTATCAAGCGTGCTATCGAAAAAATAACCTCCAAACCAGCCGGTCATACCGTCATATTCAAAATTGGCGCGCAATTCGGCCGTATAGGTTTCGTTGACATTAAAAGCGAGATTCGAGTCGCCCAGATCGTTTTCGCTATCACCCTCCTCATAGGTGCCAAGCACGTTGACGCTCCAATGATCGTTCATCTGATACTCGAGATCGGCAATGAAGCGGGTCGTCTCGATATTGGTAATATTCGTTCGACCGGCAAAGCTCTCATCTCCGAAGGGGTCGAAATCTCCAAAGGTAGGATCGCTTATAGGGACAGGGGCGGAGACAGAATTGAGATCTGCCGTATCGGTGGTTATATATTCCCCGGTGATTTCCAGCCTGAGATTTTCGAGCGCCTTGGGTTCAAAGAGTAACTTACCGCGAAGCGTCAAACCCTCTTGAAGCCGCGTGTCCCGCCCATCGAGCTGATTGATAACGTCAAAGTCGACTTCTCGATAATCTGCCGAAAGGCGGAAGGCGACCTGATCGGCAATGATCGGCCCAGTTACGGCACCGGAGTATTGCCGCGAATTCTCATTGCCAATTATAAGGCGGGCATCCGCGCCGAAATCATATTCTGGATCGGCGGTCTCGAAAATAATGGCCCCCGCCAAAGCATTGCGACCCTGAACGGTTGATTGCGGTCCGCGTAGCGCTTCAACCTGCTCAACGTCCCATAGATTTAAGGCGCCCCCGTTTGCAACGGACGAACTCGGTGCACCATCAACGTAAATGTTACCCGTGACACCACTGCCGGCGCCGCCGACGCCGAAAAAGCTGATTCCGCGGATCGAAATGTCGTTCAGAGAGCCACCAGCGGTTGAGAGATTGGGGGTGCGCAGTATGAAGTCTTCCAGATTAAAGAGCCCGCGTTCTTCAGCTTGCTCGCCAGTTATGAGCGCGACCGAGGTTTGTGTGTCTTGAAGACTGAGGTTTTGCTTCGTGCCCGCGACGATAATTGCGTCTTGGATCAATGGCTCGACGGGAGGAGTCTCGGTCGTCTGTGATACCTCCGTGCGACTCTCCGCGACAGGCGAGGACGGCGGCGTTTGGACTTCCGTTATGAGAAACGCGTCTCCGCGCGGTGTCGCTTCAAGTCCCGTCCCGTTTAACAGCAGGGCGAGGGCTTCTTCTGCTGAGCGCGCGCCTGAAACGCCCGCTGTCACCTTGCCGCGGACGATGCGATCGGGCGCAATCACACTGATTTCTAAAAGCTCGCTGAGTTCAATTAGCGCTTCGGCCAATGGCCCGCCCTCGATCGCAATTTGCTGAACTGAGGCGTTGTTTTGCGCCTGAGCAGCGAGGGGATTCATCAGCAGCGCTATTGTAGACGCAACCGCGAACAGGGCGGCTTTTGACTTATAATTTGAATTTGGAAGACCCACGCGATAGCTCCTGGCATTTCTGTTGCGATTGATATTCAATCGCTTCTTCACTTCAGAGACTCGCGAAGCCTTCAAATCATTACCTAGAAACCCCAAAAAGTTTCAGTGCATCATTGTCAGCACTGACCAAGAACCGTTAATTCGCCACGTCACGGGCCGATATGACAATCTCTTTTTCAGATGATTGATCGATTTGGACGGGAAACATGTCCGGCAAGGCCTCGATCATTGTCGGAATGTCGCCCGCGTCAAAAGAAACGGTCACGCCCAAATCTTCGAGGCTTTGTAGGCTTGAGTCGAGCTGAATCGGCCTGTCAGAATATCGATTGGCGTCAGCGACCAATTCTTGAAGCGTTCCACTGACATAAGTCAGCCGCCCGTCTCTCCAGGCCGCAAAGTTCCGCTCTCGATAGTTCGACACGTCTGAGAGACCGGCTTGCGATGTTGCATAAATTTGCTCGCCCGCACCGAGTTCTTTGCGCACACTCAAGCTCGAGGGTTGATCAGTAAGCATCAAGGGATGGCTGGCGGACACGCGCCCTTCGGACACCGCGAGGCGAACCGTCCCACCATTGTTTCGAATGCTAAATATCGTGCCAAGCGCTGTGGCTGTCATTGAGTCCGCCATGACAGAAAAAGGTCGATCAGGGTCTGGCGCAACCTCAAACAAGGCCGCGCCGCGCTTCAAAACAAGACTGCGCTGGTTATCGTAAAATCTGATCTCCAGCTCGCTTGCAGCGCCGAGCGTTATTTCGCTGCCATCCGAAAGCTCAAACGTCTGAATGTCGCCGATCTCGGTTTGATAAATCTCGCTTGCCTGCAAAACCTGCTCTTGCGGAGGCGAATCCGTGGCCAGTTGAGGGAGAAACGCAAAACTGAGCGCGGCGACTAAGGCAGCGCCCAAAAGCCCACTGACGGTCCAAGTTTTGCGCCCGAAAATTTTGGCCCAGATCGAGCCGGTTTCAGGCGTGTCTTGGGGATCGATATAATTCGGATAAAGCCCTGGTTCCAAGTCAACTTGACTGAGTGTTCCGAGCGCTCCAAGCACGGATACCGCGCGGTCATATGCATCGGCATGTGTTGGATGCGCACGACGCCACGCCTCAAAAGCCGCGAGCTCTTCTGCGCTTGGATGGCCTGAAGCAAGAAGCACGCGCCACTCGAATGCTGCTGCACGGATGTGTTCCGGGACCAATTCATCCTCCACATGTGTCATCGGGTCTCCTCCGACTCACGCTTGAGCGCGGTATCGATATCGAGCGCCGCCCGCGCAATATGCTTGACCGCACCCGACCGGGTGATGCCGAGACGACGCGCGACTGCGGCAACATTCAGTCCGTCAACTCGGTTCCAAATCAGCGCTTGTCGACGCCGCTCTGGCATCTCGCGCAAAGCTCGATTTATCGCCGCAAGTTGCTGCCTTACCTCTAAGACACGTTCAGGCGTGGATTCGTTACCTCGCGCGACAAAATAGAGTTGTTCGATTTCGTATTCATATTTTGATCGTGTCTCCGAATTCCGGCGCTCAGTGAGAACCAAATTCCGAGCCGTTCTCCAAAGAAAGGCCTTTAAGTTCTTAACTCGCGAAAGATCTTCCTGGCGCGACAGGCGCTCAAAGGCTTGTTGCGCAACGTCGTCGGGTTCCGGCGGTCCTTCGCCAAAGACTTTCCGCAGATAAGCAATAAGCTCATCAACACTTTGCTGATAAAGCGCGGCCAGCCTTTGTTCGCTGACTGGCGCCTCGTCCACACTCGGAACATCCGTAGGCAAGACACTTGGCCCTTTGCCCCGATCAACTGGCAGTCGCGGATCATGCCCCATGGTGGGAAGGCCCTGCCTGACTTATCAATAGGAAGGAGGTGTGGCTTGGTTCAAACGAGAGGCTCAACGGAAGGGTCACTCAAAAACGCTGGATCCACCCTACATGCGGTATACGCACATGAGACGCAAGTGCGCGCGCGGGGCCCGCCCATCAAACTTGCGCGTACAGAGCTATAGTACGGCTTCGCGCTCCCGTCCGCCCGATCTTATGACGAGGACGCTTCTGATCTCGGTCGTTTCAACGCGATCAGCCACCCAATGACGGTTAACGCTCCGAGCCAGCTGAAGAAAACGCCGAAGTGGCCGATTGCGAGCAACAAGCCTCCTGGCACAAAAACGCAGGTTCCGAGAATGGACCGCGCTGCTGGGCTCAGCTGCAATCGGCTGATCTTTGCTGTGCGTGCAAGTTTGGGATCGCTGGCTCGCAGCAGCCATATCAAGGCAAGGCTAAACGCGCTTGTCAGTAAGAAAGAGACCACGCTGATCACTCTGCAGGAACGCTTAGGGTTTCTTTGGTCTTATTTGGCGACAGTTTAAGCTTGAGCATTGAAAGAACACCCCAGACCGCACCTATCCAAAATATCAGATCAATCGCGAGGGAAATAACATCCTGTCGCTGCATCAATTCAAACCAGCTGTGACCGCCGAAGCTGAGGCGCAGACAAGGTGTGATCGCGAGCGCGACAATCATTGTCCATTGCAGGATACGCGTGAGGCGCGCGGCCTTCCGGACGAGCACGCCTAAAACCACTAATGCCGCAGCGCTCCCGAGAAAGCCGAACGCCGTCCAGTAGCTTGCATCAGCGCTTAAACCAAGCGCAGGGAAGTATCCAAAAGCGGCCCCGAGCATGGTGATCGGTACGCCGTATCCCGTCAAAATCACGGTATTGTTCATCCAAGCCCATGCCGGTCGTTCGGCCCGGCGACGGACCCAAAGCTGGAGCCCCGACAAGGTGACATAGGCAAGCGCAGCCCCTAGCGCGCCCCAAACGAGTTTGGAAATCAATCCACCGAAATTGCCGAAATGCAAAGGCCCCATCAAGGATGCAAAACTTGATCCCACCGAGGGCGTGGTTCCCACAAATGGCACAATGCTGATAAACTTTCCCGTCGATCCGTCATAGAGATTTGAGACGCCATTAATCCCGCCCTCACGCGGCAAGTGATTGACCCTGACGCTGAACGCCTCGGCATTGTAATCGGCAAGCCGAATGGAGCTCGGAGCGATACCGGCACGGGCAGAAGAGTCCGCAATAATCCCATCGATGCTTGCGGTTTGCCCTGGAGAGTCTGCGACAATCTCTATTGGCTGCAGGACCTCAACCAAGCGATCTGTGTCTCCACCAAATGCGGCGAAGGCAATGACCGGAACGCCGATCGTGACAGCAAAACTGAAAAAAGCTCCAGTAAACGCAAGGATGAATCCGAACGGCAAACTCCATGTGCCGGCGAGGATATGACGGTCGCGGCTATTCAACAGCCGTGAGGACAGACGCGGCGACACAAAGAGATCGGTGATGATGTGTCGGTGAAGGATCAGTCCAGAGACGGTCGCAATCACCATCACAAATCCCAGGATGCCGGTCATATAAAGTCCCCATGGGTCCGGTGCGTGCAGATTGACATGCAGCGTGACGATAAAATCCACGAGGGCTGACCGTGGTGGCGCAGGCATTTCAGACCGAAACCCTTGTTCGCGGCTGAGCACTTCATGGGTGTCGGAATCAAGAACGTAACGCACTCGCGTGTCTTCTGTTTCCCCTTGCTCGGTTTCGGCATGGCCATGAAAGACGATCTGCAACTGCCCGTCAGTGCGCCCGGAAATCTGAATCTCTTCCTTATACGCTTCGGGCATGTTTTCAGAGAGCTTTGCCAGAGTTGGGTCAAGCGGGCGGTCAAGGTCGAGCGGGCGGTCAAACAGGGGCTGACGGTCCTGACCGGGCTGCGACCATGTTCGAAGTTCACCCGCGAAAACAGCCACGGCGCCAGTAACAACAATCAAGTATAGAAAAAGCCCCAGGATCGTGCCCGACCAGCCATGAACGGCGAGTAAGCGTTGCGTTGGGGCCTTGGCGACAAAACTCATTTTCTAGTCTCCTAACCAGCGCTGAATGCGGTGAACAGCAGATATGCGTGCGCCGCCGAAGCACCGAGAACGAGCAGCGCAGCCTTCCAGACATGGTCGAACATGACAGCAATAAAAAAGAAGATCGCCCAGATGCCTGGGAATAATAATACGGGAAACAGGATGTTATCGATGCCCGCGGGTCCGGCAGGTAGAAATTGAGTACTGCCTCCCATCACCAGAACCGCCGCGATCAAAGCGCCAGGTCCGGCAAGCAACCATCGGGACACAGATTTGAGTGTCGCCGCCACTTTAAAACGCCCTCAGTCTATCTATTTTGGCCAAATAAATCGCCGCTAATCGATTGTGGACTTGGAACGCTTGCATGAAGGGTCTGCCTTTCTGTTGGATGTGCGCAATGCCACATGCTCAATTTAGATCGCGACGACCAACGGGTTCGTTGTTGGCGAAAATTGAGTGGCCACATCCTTCGAGATTGTGGCGCTCCAGCCGATAGCCAATTGGGGCGGCGATCTGTTGCTTTGAGGCCGCGAGTTCAGGGTCGCAAAATTCGATCACCCAATCCGTTTCTAAATCGATGAAGTGTTCATGAGGCCCGACATCGTCCATCTGAAAGCGCGTGCGATGATCACCAAAATCCCGTGTCGTTACGCGTTGAAGCTCGGTGGGACCTATTAATGTGCGATTATAATTTGCGAACGATATCTTGGCGTCTGTCTTGCGTGCCCACTGAGAAATCGATTCCGCATCCAGAGGATCACGCGACGCCTCTAAAACGCGGCATACAATCTGTCGCTGGGCCGTAACGATCGCTCCTTCAGGTGTTGCGCGCTCAAACGATCGGCTCGTTGGCATGGGCGCTCCCGTGTCTATTCATTGGTAAGACTCTTGAACGCGCCAAAACAAAACCATCCTAAGCTTATTTCTGTCTGTGTCGTTGGTGATCTGAAAACACGCAGACTGAATCAAAACGCCCCGGCCAGGAGAGAGAATTGACGGCTTGATCAAAACTCCTTGCCAATTCGTGGTGACTTATGGTGCCAAACCAAGCTTGTACGTGATGCGAAACAGAAGCAGCGCAAATTTTACCGTGCGCCAAAACAAAGCCGCCAGGGACGAACCCTCAACACGCGCAGCTATGCTTAGCATGGTGCTAACGAATAAGTTATGGGTCAGGAGATGGTCTCAACTTCTGATCAGCACTCTGGTGCTAATCCCAATACCGTTCTGCGCGACAAATAGGGGACCATAAGACGTGATGCGACCGCACAATAAGCTATCGATTTTCGGGACCGGAATACTGGCCTTATCCCTTTCTGCATGTGGTGGATCAGGTGGGAGCGACGTCCCTGCCGCGCCGATTGGCGACATCCCGGTAACCCCTACGCCGGTGTCCGCGGCCTTCTCTGTAGATATTTTCAACGCCGCCACCGGCTTTATGATCGAGTCGGGTGTGTCAGATCAGATCCGCTTGAGCGGATATGAATCCTCGATCCGGATTGTCGTGCACACGCCGAGTGAAACGACCCAGGTCAGCTTTGCATTGACAGACAGCAGTGGCGCACACTGCCCGATGATCGATCAATTTGATACAACGCAGCCATTTGAGTTTACAGCCTCGACACCGTCCGCAGGCGGCATGTGTGAATATCAAATCTCTGATCAACAGACCGCAACCGCAAATCCCAACACTGAGCGCTTGAGCATCGAATATGTCGAAGACCCGGCGCCGCCTGGATCAAGCGATCCAGAACCTGCAGAGAAATACGTCTTCACGAACGGCACCAACGAAGCCAGCCCTTACCAGGTCGGTGCTACAACCACGCGCGATGCGCACGGCAATCGAATCTACTGCGTGATCAGCCATTTCTCATATGATGACCCGATCATATTCCCGGATGGACCGGGTCTGGCCCATCTTCATATGTTCTGGGGCAATACGGCGACGGATGCGTTCACAACGTCAGAGTCGATCTTGAGCTCGGGTGCGGGATCTTGCGAAGGCGGCGTGGATTATCGCGTCGGCGCGTGGATCCCTGCAGTGTTCAATGCGCGAGATGAAGTGGTGGTGCCGGAAGAGACCTTTATCTATTACAAGACGTTTGGTGGCCCTAGCATGCGTTACGATCTGGTCCAGGAGATCCCGCAGGGCCTTGGTATGCTTGCTTCAGCTGATACACTGAATTTCAATGATGCCCTGATCCGCGCGGGCTTTAGCGATCACAATGGCTGGCAGGCCTTGTCATTGAATGTCAGCTTCCCGTCCTGTGTTGCCACGGAAAACGGCCAGCGCGATGGCCGGCCCATTCTGTCCTACAGAGACATGCCCGGGGAAGCCGCCAATCAGGTCAACAGCCACGTTGCCTATCCTGGCGATGGTAATGAAGTCGATTGCCCATTGAGTCACCCTTATCGGTTCCCGACACCGCAATTTATCATGTTCTTCGATGCCGAAGAAACAGGGACGGACCCTTACCTATCTTCAGATGCGATGGCTGGCGCAGCGCCAATGTCGACTTTGCACGGAGATTACATGTTCGGGGCAAGCGCCGCGGTCAATGAGGATATCCTAAGATGCGTGCGCGAAGCGCGCAGCTGCGGCTTCGAGGGCGGACGAGGACAGCTGCCGGAGCGCTTTTTCGGGCCAGACGGCCAGATTTATGAGAACAGCGTTTCGCTCGCGAATGGCGTCGACCGAACCCCGTTTGGCGATCGTCTGACCCCTTTGCTGACCGATGTGAATGGATCGAGCAAAGTCAGCCATCATCATATGCATCATAAGCATAATGATTATGGCGCCAGTGATTTTGCATCCCTTCAGGAGGCCAGCCTGGATGTTTTCAGCGTCGAAAATGACCGTTGGCTCGCGACCGTTAGAACCGGCAGCATGCTGCACCAGCTCCCGGATGGCGACACCTATTTCGAGCTCAGATTGCCCCAGCACGTCTCCGACCATGTCGGCAGTGCCGAGCTGACTGTGAATGAGGACGTCGTCTCCGTCGACAATCAAGCGCCCTTCCGCTCGATTGAAGCTGCGAGCTTGACGGACCGGACCGGCGCCCGCCTCATCGCGGGCGAGAACCGCGTTCGCGCACGGCTCTACGAACAGAACGATCTGGGCGGATCTTATCTCGGCGAAGTGTCCGTGGTCTTTGTGGTGCACCCGTCCGACGCAACATGAGGCCTGCCAGCCGACAAATCGGCACGAAATTAGGACCGGACTTTGGTCCGCCAGCTGGCGGGGGACTCACCTATCGCGCGTTTGAAGGCTCTCGAAAACGCTTCGGGGGTTGTGTAGCCGACCCGTACCGCGATTTCTGGTAAGCCGAGCTGCGTCGTCGATAACAACTCTCTTGCCGTGTGAATCCTAAGCAACGTTATATAGGCGCTGGGCGGCGTTCCCATCAAATCGCCAAATCGGCTTACGAAGGCAGATCGCGACATTCCCGCGATCGCGGCGATGTCGGACGTTGTCAGTGCAGCCGATAGGTTGGAATGAATAAACGACATAGCGCGAGAAATCTGCGCGTCTGCCATCGCCGCCCACCATCCAATCGGCGCGTCCTGTTGCGCCATGTGCTTTCTCAACGCCTCAAGTAACATCAGCTCTGATAATTGAGCGACCGTTTTCCGGGATTGTAAGTCTGCAGCATTGTCTCGCTGCGATGCCATCGAGATCGACGCTTCGATCCATCGCTTCGTGGAGGCATCATCGATTTGAATAACGATAAGGTCCGGTAAATTGTCGAGAATCATATTCTGACCCGCGTCGCTTGCCATAAAGCCGCACCAAAGGCATGTCGCGACACCGCCGCCTCCGGCTCTGATTTGGACCATGCCCTCATCTTCAGCAGGAAGTAAAAGATCATCGCCGCTGACAAGCGTATGCCCAAGGCCGCTGGCTAAAACATGCTCTGCATTTGTCGGGATAAGAATGACGTCGCCGGCTTTTGCGCTGGAGGATTTTCGATAGCCAGAACGTGCATCCGTCGAAACGATGAGCTCTCCCTCGGTGACCAAGTGGAACGCGATCACGCGCGTGGGAATGGGTAAGAAGGGACGACAATCCTCTTCGGTCACATGCGCCGTAATCGCCCAAGGCGCGGTAAACTCAGCTTCAAGAAAAACCGCGCCTGTGAGCGCCATGGACTTCACAATATCGGCGAGCGGATCATCTGACATTGAGGCCTCCCACCACTCTGTTCGATCCGGGATCGATCTATTTGACCGAGAAACGAATTGTTTTCGCTTGTTTCTCAAGCGATATGAAAGCGTATGACACCTAATAGAGAAACGGGAAACCCGGCTCGGAACCGGATGAATGGAATACTGCGTCAAGCGCCGAGGCAGCTGCTCTGCGATCGATCGTAAGAGCTGCTTGAACGACGTGCGCGTCGGTGCGCTTGCGAAGAGACTCGGGCGCCCTGCTGAGTAAGAGCGCCATCTCGAGGCGCGGCGTGCGCTGGACATGCCGGAGCAGCCGACCTATCACAGACTCGAAATCTGGATCCGGCCACAGGTGCTCGAGCGAATGGGTTTTGTGACCTAAAGCTGAAAGACCGCAACCGGACATATGCGCTCCGCACAGGGTCGCGCGACAGTAGCGAGATCATTGAGCGGTATGGTCATCAAGCATCGCCAACCCAAACAAGCGCAGAATCGGTCTGCCAGCCCAATGCTTAAGGCGTTTCGCGAAAACGAGTCGATCCTAAGGCGCTTCTTGCGGCGGTTTACCTCGAATACGCATGATATCGAAGATATCACTCAAGAAACGATCTTGCGGGCGCTCAGAGCTGAAAAGACCACCGAGATCGAGCAGCCGCGCGCCTTTTTGTTTGGCATCGCGCGCAATGTTGCAAAAAAAGAGTTGGAAAAAAAATCACGGTCGATCGTCGATTTTATAGAGGATTTTGGTCAGCAAGAGTACATCTCAGATGAACCCTCATTAGAGGACCATCTTGATGGTCGCCAGCAAATGCTTTTGTTTGCTGAGGCCGTCGCGACCTTGCCAGCTCAATGCCAGAAAGTTTTCGTTCTGAAAAAAGTCTATGGATACTCTCACCAAGAGATTTCGAAAGATCTCGGTATCTCGATCAGCACAACCGAAAAACATGTTGTCGCTGGGCTGAAGCGATGCAGCGAGTTTATGGCCCGCAGACTTCAAGACGAGGTGTCTAAGTCAGCCAAACAAAGCCCCGCGCCACAGCTTAGAAAGTCGAGATCATGAGCAGAATAAGAGGCAAGCTTCTATGACGCGTGATTCATTGCCTAAGACGACATCAGACATCACCACCGAAGCGCTCAGCTGGATTGCGCAGCTCGAGACGGGAGAGATGTCCGCAGAGGATATCACCGCTCTCAAAGAGTGGATGGGCAGAAGCCCTAACCATTACCACGAGATCCGCAAAATGGCGAAGCTCTCGGAAGCAACGAATGTGCTCACCGGAATGGCGGGATCCATAAACGCTGCGGCCGCTGAACGTCGGGCGGCTGTTTCAGCTGCGGCGCCCAAAACATGGTGGGCGCGTCCGCGGGCTGCGCTCGCGGCGGCGGCGCTTTGTGCCGGTTTATCAGTGATCGGACTTTCCGGAATCGGATCCACCCCTCTGCCCTCTGAACCCTTGGTCTTCGCCACGCTCATCGGCGAGTATGAAGAACAAAGTTTGCCCGATGGCTCAGTCGTAAAGCTAAACACGAACAGTCAAGTCGAAGTCGATTTCAGCGCGCGCGAACGACGCCTTCATTTGCTGAGTGGCGAAGCCTTTTTCGACGTCGCTCACGATCCATCGAAACCCTTCGTCGTCTTTGTTGGCGATCGATTGGTGGAAGCCGTAGGAACAGCCTTCGCGGTGCGGTGGACGGATGGCGATTTGAGCGTGACGGTGTCCGAGGGACGGGTCGCATTCGCGCCTGCGAACACAGAGTTTTCAACCGATCAATGGGTGACAGATGATCTCGCTCTGGGGGGCGAGATCCCCACAGCCATAAGCGCCGGCGAACCTGTTCTACTGGCGGCGGGTCAGAAGATCTTGTTGCAAGACGGCAAGGAAACATCCGTCTTAGCCAATGTCGCGAGCCGCGAAATTGAGAGTGAGCTTGCCTGGCAAGATGGCATTCTCGATTTTACGCAGCGCCCGCTCGAAGACATCATTTCTGAAATCAATCGGTACACGGATATGCGGATCGAAATCGAAGACCCTGGCCTCGGTGCATTGGAATTTGGCGGCATCTTTCGTACGGGCGAAACCGAAGCCGTTTTCGATGCCTTAGAGCTCGCCTTTGAGATCGAAGTCGAGCAGGTCAGCGAGAAGCATGTGCGCATTCGCCGGACCCAAGGATAGGTCTGGTTGTAATGCACCATTCCATACAAGCTCGCCCGACTTGTAAGGCATCGCGGTTGGATCGGCGCCTGCGTGCCATCAACGGCGTGAAACAAACCTCATCAATTGCTACGAACCAACGCCTAAAAAAAAATCGAAAAATAATTAGCGGGTTCTTTTGACCCGGGGAACATCCCCATTGAGGCCGCCTTGTGGCGTTTGACGAGAGATAAGAAACTGATCCTCGCGGGAGTATAAATCGGAGTGTTAAATAAAGCATCGGCAGTGATCTGCATTGCGACGCTTAGCGTTGTGATGACACCCGCGGCTTGTGCTGAAGAAGAGTTTGAACTGGCTATAGGGGCACAATCGGTTGCCGGCGCCGTTAGGGAACTCTCTTTTCAAACCAAACGCTCAGTCTTGTACCAGACCGATCAGCTCGGAACTGTTCAGACGACTGCGATAGACGGAAAGTACTCGCTTGAAGAGGCGCTGGATCTGCTGCTTCAAGGGACAGGTTTGCAAGGTGACCTCACGGAGAGCGGGATGATTGTTGTCTCGCTGGAAAAAGGCGCAAGCGCGCCGCGCCGGGAGGAAACAGGCATGAACAATCGAACCACACGCTCACTGATGGCGGGATTCTCCGCCCTCGTGTTCGGATCTGGCGCGCAAGGGGCCGCACTGGCCCAAGACGCGCCGGAGACAGACGAAGTTCAACGACAAGACACCGTGTTTGTCACAGCAACGCGGCGCGAAGCGAGCATTCAAGACACGCCGCTCAGCGTGACGGCGATTACGCCCGCTGAAATTGAACGCCAGGGCATTGAGAACTTTAGTGACTTCGCCGCACAAGTGCCCGGGGTTGTCCTCAGCGAACCGGTTGAACTGATCTCTAAGTTTACAATTCGGGGGCTCACAACAAGCACGACATCGAGCAGTATCGGGGAACAAAAGGCTGTGGCGGTCTATCTCGATGATGTGCCGGTCACGTCGTTTTCGATCATCACGCCGGATGTTTTACTCGATGATGTTGAGCGCGTCGAAGTCTTACGCGGACCCCAAGGGACCCTTTTCGGCTCTGGGGCGTTGGCCGGTGCCGTCCGGATCATTTCGGCAAAGCCGGACCTTTCACAGTTCGACGCCTCCGTCGGGGTAGATTTCGGTCTGACCGACGGTGATGCATTGAGCCGCCGCTACAACGCCATGGTCAATATTCCACTGGTCGACGATAAAGTCGGTGTCCGAGCCTCAGGATTCCTGCGTGATCGGGATGGCTATATCGACAATATATTCCTCGATCAGGACGATGTGAATTCGAGCTTGGATTGGGGCGGTCGCTTATCTTTGCGGGCACGGCCCACAGATCGCTTAACGCTCACTCTATTGGGCATGCACTCAACATCAGAACTGGATGATACGAGCGCTTTTCAACCTTCGCTCGGAACGAACAAAACCGCGGTTTTCCAGCCGGTCGATATCGTAGCTGAGGTCACCAGTCTAAACGCGACGGCAGAATATGAGTTCGACTGGGCAACCCTGGTCGGCTCTTCAACCTACGCCAAGACGGACAATGATTGGGTTGTTCCGCTCGATCAGGTGTTGACAGGTGTTCTGCCGTTTGCCTTTGGCGAGGAAGTGTCCCAAGACGCCTTCGTGCACGAGGTGCGGTTGGTTTCAGAAACCGACGGGCCGCTGGAATGGGTCCTTGGCGGCTTCTATATGGACCGCGAGAGCGACTATGAATCTGGCGCGTTTACCCTCACCGCGTTCGCCGAGGGCCTCAATATTACCGGATTGCCGATCAGCGGCATCAATCCGGGAACGGCCTTGAGCCAGGAAATCTCGCTTCTCGAAAACTCCGAAGTGGCAGCATTCGGTGAGGTCTCATACCGTTTGCCGCAAAACCTCACACTGACAGTTGGCGCCCGCTATGCTGAGACTGAATTCGTGGACACGCTAACGGGCCGCGGGTTTGACTCGATCGCGCCCTTCATCGGAGCGGTTTTCGCAGGCGGCAATATCGATCTGGTGCCGGCGCCTGTCACCCCAGCATCCTTGAGCACGGGCGAGACGTCCAACGTGACGACAAAGTTCGTCCTCTCCTGGGAGCCGACAGATGATCAAACCTATTATGTAAGTGCTTCGGAAGGCTTTCGGCGTCCACACCCGAATGGGGCCGCACTTGCAAACGGTGGAGTGAGCTCCGTTGACCCAAGCGACCCAACCGTCATCCCGCTGATCGCCGAGTCGGATAGTCTTTGGAACTATGAACTTGGGGCGAAGCTGTCCTTTATGGATGGTCGGCTGAGCACAAACCTGGTCGGCTACTTCATTACCTGGGAAGACATTCAGGCCGCTTTGACGCGCCCGTCTGACAGTGTCCCGTTTGTGGGCAACCTCGGCAAAGCCGAGTCCTATGGTTTTGAAGGCGAGCTGCTGGCGCGCCCTAACGATCAGCTAGAGTTTGGACTGAACCTCACGCTTCAAAACGCCGAAATCGTAGAGCTAACAGATCAGGAAGCGCTGACATCCGGCGCCATTATTGGCTCGCCTCTCGCCTCGCCAGATGTTCAAGTCTCCGGATTTTTGCAATACACTTGGCCATTAAGTCAGGGACAAGAGATCTATGGGCGGCTCGATGTTCAACATGTTGGGTCATACCCGAATGGCTTTCCAAACCTGCCAGGAGTGATCGCGCCTAATCCCGCCTTCGCAACGATATCATCATATGAAAACGTCAATGTCAGCGCCGGTTGGACAACAAATCAGTGGGATCTGGTTGTTTACGCCGAGAACCTTCTCGACAATGATGACTTTATTGCGATCAACCCGTCGACAAGCAGCTTCAGCAACACGCGAACGCTCCGCCCGCAAACCTTTGGTGTCAGGGCGATTTGGAACTTTAACTGAGCGCGGAATGCATGGGGGAGCTGACCGCCCTATTCTTTCGATCGCGTCAGCTCTCTATCGCAAGGGCGCCCGGCTCGACCGGGTTTCTTGGGGGCTTTACGGCCTCCCTGGCCTTGAGATGCCGCCAACGAAAAAGACACTAAACCTCGTCGAGCAGAGGAACATAGATGGCGAATGACAGACAATTTGTTGAGGTGAGCGTAAGCAACGGTTCGCTGCTCGGGGAACGTCTTGGGCCGGCTGGTGACGTTATCGCGTTTAAAAGCATTCCATACGCCATGCCGCCAACCGGCGCGCGCAGGTGGCGCCCCGCTGACCCCCCCGCTGACTGGAGCGGTCGACGAAGTGCACTGCACAATACACCGAGCGCAATTCAAGATGACATAGACGACCAAAGGAGTGTCTACTTCTCTGCGGCGCCATCGATCAGCGAAGACTGCTTGTACTTAAATGTGTGGGCGCCAGCTGACAGCGCAGGTGCGGATCTCCCCGTGATGGTCTGGATCCATGGCGGCGCCTTGATCACTGGATCGGGCGCCAATCCCATGTTCAACGGCGAAGCCCTCGCGCGCAAGAATGTTGTTCTGGTCAGCATCAATTACCGGCTGGGACTGTTTGGCTTTTTTGCGCATCCCGAATTGTCTGAAGAATCGCCCACAGGTCGTTCCGGAAATTATGCCTTGAGCGATCAGATTGCAGCGCTGCACTGGGTTCAAGAAAACATCAGTGCATTCGGCGGCAATCCAGAGAATGTAACGGTCTTCGGAGAGTCCGCAGGCGCGTGGTCGGTCAGCATGCTGATGGCGTCTCCGCCCGCACGCGACCTGTTTCACAAAGCGATCATGCTCAGCGGCGCGCACTTTTTTCCGATGCGCCACCTCCAAGCCAGCCATCGCGGTCAACCGTCCGCCGAAGCGTTCGGGGAAGCATTTGCCGGCAAGGCGCAAGCCGCGAGGCTGAGCGAGTTACGGGCAAAAAGTGCAAGTGATCTGCAAATTGTGTTGCGCACCTCTGGCTATGTTGAGCCGGTGCACATGCCGATCGTCGACGGACACTATCTCACGGACGAGGTCTACAGCGTTTTCGAGCGCGGCGATCAAGCAGACGTGCCTGTGCTCGTCGGCTCCAATGCGGATGAGGCGACCAGCCTGATTGATTTTATGGTCGGCCCCATGCCCGAGGGTGCGGATCAGTACCGGGCCCTCGTCCTTGACCGTTTTCAGGATTTGGCAGACCGCGTTTTGGTGACTTATCCGGAAGCCGCGTTTGAAGACGCACCCTTCCAAATGCTGACCGATGCCTTCTATGGGTGGCAAATGGAATACCTCGCGCGCAGTATGGCGGGGCTCAATTCGTCAGCATATCTGTTTCGCTTTTCGCACGCCACGTCCGTCGATGCGCTCCATGCGATTTCTCCAGATCATCCTGCACGCAAGCTAAGCGCGTTTCACGGGTCAGCCGTGCCTTATGTGTTCAACAATATTGGCGATAAATACCTCAAAGCCTGGCCGAACTGGCCGTCTTTTGATCCGCCCCTCGAAGCGCATAAGACGCTTGCGGAAGTGATGTCCGATTATTGGACATCGTTTGCCAAGTTGGGCGTGCCAACGTCATCCAGTGGACCTGAATGGCGCGCGCACCGCACAGACGCAAGATGGCGAATGGAGTTCACCAACGGAGCGGCTCAGATGTCGAAAGCAGATGACTTAGATATCTTCGAATTGCACAACGAGATACACCGCCGCCGCTGGAGCAAAAACGCGTTTTGGGGCAGCGGTTCGTTTGGCTTGCAGACGAATTTGCCGTCCTGATCGCGCCGTTTCGACAATTGCTCAAAGAAACGCCGCCCAGCTTATGACGCATCCTGGCGTTCTGCGTATGCGATCCTCATTGCGACGACGAACCCTGACTAGCGAACAATAAAGCTCGCGCGATCGACGCCCGTATTGCCTGAACGCGAGTCAAATGCTGTCACGAGAATCTCGTACGTGCCTTTCCGAACGGACGGGACATCGACAGCGTAGTGACTTAGCTCCCCTGTATGAGACATTGCGCTCGCCATCACCTCGTCGCCATTGTAGCGCACTTCCGCTGTGACCTCGATTTCATTGGCATCCCATGTCCCGCCGGGAGATGTCGGACACCCGCACATCATGATCACGTTCGCGACAATCGTCATCGTCTCAGGATCATCATCGACATAGGTGTAAGCGGACGGCGCAATGATATCGACGGCAAACCCGGGAACGTCGAGCAACCAACCATCGCCGGCCTCGATGTGTTTACCCGGCAGAACCCAACGCGTGGAGGACGCTTCGCCCAGCGCTTGCGGTTGCGCGACTGGCCCGCGTACCGTGACCTTAATGCGGCGCGGCGCATCGATGTTTAGCGTTGAAACATAAACGGCGTCCCCGTCTTCCGAGAGCTTTGCATATCGTTCGCGGGGCGTGCGGATGATGCGATCCGTACTGCCCGTCGCGCCGCGGGTGACGCCTGTATCTAGAATTTCCCCGGTGTCTGCATCTTCGACCGTCACGGCCATGCCCGACATGCCAGTGCCAATGAATTTAGCATCTCCCGAAAGCGCTCTAATCGCCAGGCGCGTTTCTTCCGCCTGAACCGCGTGACTGCAGGCGATGAACGTCGCCATGCATACCAATAGTCGAAACATCTTATTCAGTCTCCTCTTGCGCAAGTGCCGGTGTGCCAAGGCATCCATAAAGCATCGATAAAATTTAAGGCAATTCCACCAAAGAAGGCATTGCTGGGAGAAAGTCAAAATTGGGCGCTTTGGTCTGATAATTCAGGCCGTCGGATTATCGAGTGCATCTGCGGTTGGCACCAAAGCAGAGCCTAACAGACCATGCCGAGTCCTTAGAAAGATGGCCGCGGCGGATCGCCCGCCATGGGAAATAGGGGTAGCTGGTACATTCTGCCGCGTGCGACCGAATGGCTCCTGATACATCCAGACCTTTTCCTATCTCGTATGCCATATAAAAAGGGAGTTCCTTATGCAAACACGGCAGTCTTATCGCCATCTGGCATGGTCACTCGTACAGCAGGCGAAAGCGTTCAAACGAGCCGGACAGATCGAACTGGCACGGGCTTTGGCGAAGCGCAGTCTCATCGTCAAATCGCTGTCCTGGTCGGTGCAACCGCAACTTGTTCCGATCCCAATAGATAATCGATCAAACTCAAAGAGGCCTGTTGGCTAAAACAAATGACAAGACGCAATTCCAGATGGGCGCGCCGCGGGCCCGCTTGATCGCGCGAAGCGGAAGCGATGCTAAATCCCAACACGGTAGAAAATGATGAATGAATACAGTTTACAAAAACCGATAAAGCGCCTTCGAGACCTGACTGACCGGTCATGCTTAGTGGTCGACGACGATCCTGTGTTTCGGGAGCGGCTGGCCAATGCGCTGGTGCGTCAAGGCTTTGTCGTCTCGACCGCGAACTGCGTCCGGGATGCGGTCACGATCGCGGAATACAATCCTCCCGCGTTTGCGGTGATTGACCTACGGCTCGACGACGGCGTTGGGACAACTGTGATCGAAACGTTGGCTGATCACAGGCCGGATGCGCATGCTGTCATCCTCACCGGATATGGTGAGTTGCCAAGCGTCGTCGCCGCAGTGAAAGCTGGCGCGCAAAATGTGCTATCGAAACCTGCGGACATTGAGGATATCGTCAATTCCCTTCTCGCGGCGCCAAATGCGGTCCCAGACGCCCCCATAGCGCCATCTGATCCGAATCAGGTTCGCTGGGAATACATCAAATCCGTGTTTGAGAAGAACGATCGGAATGTTTCTCAAACCGCGCGGGTGCTGAACATGCATCGCCGCACGCTGCAAAGGATTATGCAAAAGCGCTACGACGCAAAGGAGCAAAACGCCTTAGACGCATAAACGCTGTTGCGAAATCGGTGACGTTTTCGGACCGTGCACATAAGGGGGCGTGCTGGTGCAAACGCAGTGAGGAGAGAATGGCAAATATACTGATCATAGGCGCCAGCAAAGGCATAGGTCTTGCGACTGTGCGGGAGGGCCTCGCCCGGGGCCATGAGGTGACCGCGTTCGCCCGTTCGGCGTCACAGATGAAAGTGAAGCATGAACAGCTCACCCAGCTTGACGGCAATGCGCGTGATCCGAACGCGCTGAAAGACGCGGTTGCCGGGCACGATGCGGTGATCATGACGCTCGGTGTGCCGTTTGATGCAAAAATGCTCTTTGGTCCGATTGATTTATTCTCGGAAGCAACAAAAGCTGTTGTCGAGGCCATGTCGGCAAACCAAGTTGACCGGCTGATTGCGGTGACGGGCTTTGGCGCCGGGGACAGTCGCGCAGCCATTTCGCCGCTCCAAAAACTGCCCTTCAATGCCGTGTTCGGTCGGGCCTATGCAGACAAGTCGCGGCAGGAAGAAATCATCAAAGCAACCGATTTACGCTGGACCCTCGTTCGGCCAGGCGTGCTGACAAATGGTCGCAAGACAGAGCATTACGATGTCGCAACCGAAATCCGCGACATGAAGAACGGGATCATTTCGCGCGCAGATGTTGCGCACTTTTTGATCGGTGCCGCCGAAACGGATGCCTATGTCGGAAAAGGTCCGGTATTGTCAAAACCGTTCCTCTGAGGCGTGAAAAATCGGATCGCGTGTCCCTGATCCGTTGGGTCAGGGATTAGGATATGAACACATTCTCCGGGTCTCGCTGCTCACCTAAGTGCCTGAAATCTACTAGCGGCGCGAACTCACGCGCGCTGCTGATTAGATATAAGCCACAGACGTGGACGAGGCTAAGGATAGCGATCCATTTAAAGGCTGGCGGCCTTCAAACCCACGTTCGGTCCTTGTATGGAATGCAGTCGTGGTGACGTTAGCGTACCACGAACAGTTTGCCCGTTTCTGGATCGCGATAAACCTGTCCAACCGCTTCGAAACCCTCTCCACCCGCGTCTGCCGCTGCTGGCAGTTCTGGCAATTCGGGTCCCATTTCGACATCCTCAATCACGAGCGATTGGCTGCTTAATGTCGCTAAAGCGGCAATCAAGCCGACGGCAAAAACGAGCATCAAATCCATCAGATTTGGCAGCTGACCAATATCGGGTGTGTCACGCTCCAAATCGAACCGCGTCGACGTGAAATCACGCATCCTGAGCCTCCATTTGATCTAAAGCCGCATCATATATCATCCGCCGGTAGCGCCCAATCAGCATCGCTAGAATGCCGACAAACAAGCCCAGAACAGTGGTATCAAACGCGGTTGTGATGGCCGATGCCAACATCACAAAATCGCCATTGCCCATAGCGGCAATGCCAGGCCCCAATGGGATCAGAGTACCCATGAGGCCCAAAATCGGGCTAATGCGCGCAATAATATCGACACGAGCGATACGCTGCCGCGCCCGTTTTTCGAAACGCTTGAGCCCCGTGGACTTGGCCTTTTCAAGGCCTCCAAAGCGCTCGCCTATGGCCATGCCGAGATCGATGATGATGATCACGGTTAAGAGAAGTAATATAGCGATGACCGGCCATAATAGCCCATCTACGAGCGCATGCAGCAGCGGCGATAGACTGGTCATGCGGGCCCCCGCCGTCCCAGGAAAACGCCGAGGCCGAGCAGCGCGAGGATTGGGATGATGACCCAGCCGTTCGAGAAACCCCCCGATGCGGGATCCGACGACACAGGTCGCAGCTCCCTGATCGTTTCAGGCGGGAGCGGCGATGCGACATCAGTGCGGCGCGCCGCGTCTCGGATCTCAGACAATTGTTGGACCTCGCTGGCTGGAAGATACGCGTTCAGCCAGTCGAGCATAGGATGATCGGGCCGCGTATGACCGCTCCCTGGTAACCCGACCTCTATGATCGCCGATGCAAACGCCTCGGCCAACTCGGTGATCGTCTCATCGTCGGCTTGCCAATAATCTTTGTGCGCGGCGACGAGCATAATGGCGAGGATATTGGCTTTGACAGCCTTTTGAGGCGCCTCGTCAAAAAAGGCCTCAAGCCCCAAATTGTAGCGGTCATCGATGTAAATGTCCTTGGCATCTTCCCAGATCTCGTCTGGGAACAGATTTGGATCAGTTGCTTCCCATCCCCATAAATTTTCGAAGAAGGCTTTGTTCATTGTTCGCGCACCCGAATAGCCGTGCGGCATGAGGGATTTTATCCAGTTTGGATTGAGCTGCCGGGCCCGTAATTCCTGAACAATCGCACTCGCCAAAGGCGACGTCTCTGGATTTTCGGGGTCGCTGACATCTACGACGAACCCGCGCGCCGCGTCTCCGCGGACGGACTCCACGGCTAAATTCAAACCGCCCAAATAGTCAAAGGCATCATTGTTATCGACCAAGCCGTAGAGATTGCTGGCGCGCCCTAGAAAACTATCGCTGATGTGTTCCAACCGTTCGACAAAAGCGTCTTGTTGGGCCTGGCCGTCGACGCCGACCCCATAAGCGTGCCCCATTCGCGCAATGTAAGTCCGAGCAAGGTCATCTCGCCCGCGCCACGCGCCGGAGCGTTCTGCCAGCCGATTAATGCCGGCACCGTAGCGGCCCGGTGCGGGCCCAAAGAGACGCAGGCTGGCCATCCGGCCATCGCCGTCTGAGATCGTATCTCGTGCCAGCATGTCCGAGACCCATGCGGCTGCAATTTTGTTGTCGCTGAGCGCGTCTCGCCCAGGTCGGCGTAATTCTCCTAGCGGCGCCAGGGCTTCGTTCAGAGCCTCGGCCAGCTCTGGATGCTGGTCGCGAATGGTCAATGCGGCACCGTCAATTGCGAGCAAAGCGGCTTTGTCGAGCCACTTTATTTGTTCGCCATAGAGGTCGCGAAAGAGGCCTGATGTCACGAAACTGACATCCTCGCGCGGCCCCTCTAGGCGCTCTAGACCAGTCAGAATTCCGCGTCCATTCCAGACCGGTTTTATGCCCATCAAGCGCATTCCGAAGGCGATCATGACCCCGCCATCTCGGACCGTATCAGACGCCCAAAGGACCACAGCGTGATTGCCTGCCGATTGCGGTTTGGACATGGCCATGGAGGCACCGATATCCCAAGCGACGACGTTCGGGATGATGCTTGCATCAAGGCTATAGAAATTGCGCCCAGTGGGTAAGGAGTCTGGCGAGCGCAAAGGATCGTTGCCCTTGCCGGGCCGGATAAAACGGCCATTCAAACCGTGTATCAGCGCGTCCATCTCTTCGCTAGGTGATTGCTCCAAGAGCGACCGCGACTCTGGCGTCCCCATGGAGGACAGCATGATCTCAACCGCGTCTTCCGACCAATCCTGGCCAAAAACGTGCAAGCCGAGCGGCATAAAGTCCTCTTGGACCTCGGTGAGGTAATGGCCCACCTCATGCACTAGCAAGTCTGCAGGGATCGTCTCAAACTCAAACGTTTCGCCGCCGCCATGCTCGGCTTCAAGCTCCGCGATCAGGCCATCTTTGATACCAAGATCAATCACTTGCGCTTTAATCCGGTTCAGTGACTGTAGCCGCGCCGCATCACCGGCCTCGGAGGGATCGGCCGATTCAAAACTCTCCACCAATTGGCGCAGCCCGAGCAATTCATCATAAAAAGGCGTGACCTGCAGGGGCGGTGTGAGATGATCCACAATCACTGCAAGCCCGCGACGCTTCGCGGCCATGCCTTCACCGACACCGTCCACGATATAGGGATAGACCCCTGGAATATCGCCTGCGATGAGGCGGGAGTAATCCGTAGTTTGTAAGCCAACCCGCTTGCCTGGTAAAAACTCATAGGTTGAATGTCGGCCCAGATGAATGATGGCATGAGGCTCAAATTCACTTTGCAGCCAATGATAAAAGGCGAGATATTGATGCGGTGGCGGCACACTCATATTCGCGTGCAACACTTCTTCATTCACTTCCCAGCCCCTCGGTGGTTGTGGGGCAACGAGGACCTTCCCGAACCGCAGGCTTGGCACAACGAAGGCGCCGTCATGGACCATCACATTTCCAGGCGCTTCGCCCCACCCTTTGAGCCCCTCAATACCTTGCTGCATAAGACCGCGGGATAGCGCCTGAATGGTCGACCATTCATCATCGCCCTGCAAAAGGCGGGAATAGCTGTCTTCGAGCTGAGACAGCAGATCTTCCGCGCGCTCATGATACGATGCCGGCGCGCCTTCAATCACATATTCCATATTGTGGACGGTATCAGCGATAAGGCGATTGGCATGCGCCAAATCACTGCGCTCAAGCGCGCTCGCCACTTGGATTTGCAAGGCCGCAAGCGGTCCATCGGTGAGTTCGGCTTTTGTCAGCTCTGGCAGCGTTTCAAACCAAGCCTGATAGGACGCGAGCGACACGTCCTGCCCGGTTTGCGACAGTTCGGCCAGCGCTGCATTATTCTCGGGCAAGTTAATAGCCCGCTCGAGAATAAGCTCAAGCAACGCTTCTTTGGACGGCGGGATCTCTCCGACATCATAGCCTTCACGTTCTAAGCGCTGCAGGATTTCCATCAGACTTGCCGGAACGTCGAGATTGTCGGCGCCAATATTGTGCCGACCTGGCGGGTGGTTGTAATAGATGATGGCGAGGCGTTTGTCTTGATTTGGCGTCGTCTGCAGGTCCAACCAAGAAAGGTGTCGCCGCACCAAGGATTGGACCTCCGCGTCAATTGGCTGGGTCACGCGTATCTCTATCCCCGAGACAGGGTCAATGCGCGCCGGCGCGGCCACGGCCACGATTATGGGTTGGCTGGCGCCGACCAGTTCCGGCATCGAAACGCGGTAATAAACACTGTCCGTGGGCAAACCGTCTGTGCCCGCGCGCCAGTCTCGTTCTTCAAGATCGACCAGGCGAATGGCCTTGATCACCGGCACATCAAGCTTAGCCAGCGCTTGCTCGGCCCGGCTTTGCTCGCTGCCGCCGATCGCGAAGTCTTGTAAAAGCACGATGCCGGAAACACCGAACTCGTCGAGTTGCTCAAGCGCATCGGCGCTGGCAGAACCCCAATCCGCATAGACCGACAAGCACGCCGCTCCGCGCGCTATGAAGGCTTGGCACAGGCGGCCATGCAGCTCCGAATGCCCCGCTTGATCGCCTGTGTCATAGTCGATTAAGGCAATGGTCGGTGCCCCTTCAGGTCCGACCAAATCAGAAAACCGCACGGGAGCAATCGGATCCGGCAGTGCGATCTGCGAGCGCTGTTCAGGATAAAGCAGCGTCGCAAACAGATTGGCGGTATTGGTAACACCGCGCGCTTGCCAATAATTGTGCACCAGATTCCAGGTCTCGCTATTTGAGACCACCTCGCCGCGCTCATCCAGCCGAATGGGAACACCGGCTGTGTCCCGCGAATGTGAAATCAAATCGCGCGTGGAACTGACAATATAGATATCTGCTTGCTTACCAGAGACCTGTAACAGTCGCCCTAAGCGGTCGGCATCCTCACTGAACACGCCTGCCGCAAAGAAAACGGACGCTTCGGCGATACGATCGCCAAGATCCGTGTCGTTCATTTCGCGGATTTGTCGCGGCGTTCGCAGCGAGATTTTAGCCGTCGGATAGGTCTCCCTCAGGTGCTGCGTCGCCGCCGCGACTGTTGCGGAGTTGCGTTCCGAGACGACGCCAAAAAGGCTCTCCGCAGACGCGATATGACTGCCAAACAGGACGCTCAGCAACAGGCAAAAAGCTCGAACTGTAGACACCAGACGACCTCCCATTTTAACCGCGCGCGCCCGCACGAGGTGAACAAATAGGTCGTCACAACGGAGTTCCGGCGCTTGCAACTATCCCGGTCGCAAGTGCGGACGACAGTGGCGGCAAGTCTCCTGGCTCTTGGGTCAGTGCCCGTATCGCAATGGCCTTCCCGGACAGATCCAGTGGTTCATTGCAGGCTCGCCAATTACAGTTGCGGGAACAGCGCTGGGCTCGCACCAGCTTCCTTATTCACCTGATCTCTCAGGACCGCCAAAGTCGATTTAGCAAACAAAGACAAGACTGTCATTATGGTTTTGAGCATCGAGCCAGCAGGGCCAACCTGCGGGGCCGATTGAGACCGCCCCTATCAACGCGGATCAATGGGCGCGAGGCGTTGGAGAAGCTCGCCTAAAATCTTGCGTTCGCTTTGGGTCAACGGCGCCAGCATTTCCAGGATCGTGCTGCGTGTCACTGACCGAATATTGGCAACTGCTTCCTCGCCCTTTGCCGTCAAGCGCAGCGCTGCTTTGCGGGCATCGTCCGCCGCTGTCGCGCGAATAAGGAAGCCCTTTTCTTCCAGTTTGTTGGCAGTCCGGGTCAGTTGCGATTTGTCCCGCATCAACAGGCCCGATAGCGCCGACATGGTTGCCGGCTGCAAATCTGATAAGGCGACCAGAAACAACCCATCGGCGGGCCATATTTTTTCGCCTTTGGCCGCTTTTGTGCGGACATGGTAGCCGTGATTTGCGGCTCTCAGCAGCCGATCAATGAGAAAGGCGATATCGTCTTCAATCATAGGCTCAAATTTTAGTGGACTTTGTCCATCTTTACTCCATGTTGGGTCAAGCGTTGGCCGTTTCGTTCGTCAGCTTGGCCGCGCGCTCAATAATGCGATCACGGGAGCCTTACCATGTTTAGTTTTCGCGCACCAAACCATCGGTATCAGAGCGAGCCGTTTGCACCGGTTCGGACGGAATACACGCATTTCGAATTTGAAGTAGACGGCGAAATCCCAGCGGAACTGGATGGCACTTACATTCGAAATGGTCCCAATCCCGCGGGAAAGATCTCCCGGAAGCAACACTATTTTAGCGGCGATGGCATGGTTCACGGCGTACGCATTCGAAATGGCCAACCGCTTTGGTACCGCAATCGGTTCGTCCGCGTGGGGGATGTCCCCAAAGTGCTAGGCTCGGCGGACCCCGGCGGTCCGGTTTCGAGCAAACTCGATGTTTCGCCAAATACAAATGTGGTGCAATTCGGATCGAAACTATACGCCACGATCGAGGCTGGTCCGAGCGTGGTTGAGCTGTCCGAGGAACTCCAAACCGTTGCCCGGAGCGACCTGAACGGCGCGCTCCAAGATGGTTTTACCGGTCACCACAAAATCGATCCAGATGATGGCGACGTGCATGGCGTGGTTTACAGCAATGCGCTCGGCAAAAACGCGCTATATCTTCGGCTGACCGCGAAGGGCGAGGTGCTCAATCGGATTAAGGTTCCGCTGGCCGGATCCACACAAATCCACGACATGGCAATTACGAAACACTTCGCTATCATCTTGGATTTGAATGTCACGTTTGATCTGTGGATGTTGCTTAAGACCAGCCTCCCGATCCGTTGGAACGAAAAGAAGCCCTGCCGCGTTGGCATTGTCCCAAAAGACGGCAGCGCGAGCGATGTCAGATGGTTTGAGGTCGATCCCTGTTACGTCTATCATCCGATGAACGCCTTTGAGGAAGACGGTAAACTCATTCTCGATGTGAGCCGATATGCGCACGCCTCGAAGACGGACTTATATGGTCCGCTGGGGGACACCGAACCCGCGATTTGGCGTTGGATCTTTGATTTAGATGCCCCTGGCTCGAAAGCAGAAGAACATCTTCTGGTCGATCGCGCACTCGATTTTCCAAAGATCAGCCCGTGCGTCGAGGGCCGCCCGTACAGATATGGGTATGGCGTGGAAGCGTCTCTGCAACCCTCCTTTGATGGCGCGATCAAAATGGATTTAAAAACCGGCGCTCAAGAGCGGCAAGACTTCGATGGTGGCATGGCGTCTGAACTGAGTTTCATTCCCAGGCCAGACAGTTCAGCAGAAGATGATGGTTGGCTTATGGGCTTTGTCTACCAACCTCAGCGACGCCAATCCCGGCTTGTGATCCTAGATGCACAACACTTTTCGCAACCGCCGCAAGCGAGCATTTGGATTCCTGAACATCACGTTCCCATCGGCACCCATGGCAGCTTCTTTCCGGCGCAGTAAGCGGTTCACCGAACCCATTGAGATAAAGGGGCAAGCATGCACGTTCTAGCCTTCAGTATAACCGTGGTTTTGTGTTTCATCGCCATCCTTCATGCGCTTTGGGGAATAGGCATTTGGTGGCCTGTCTCAAATGAGCAAGACCTCGCCAGAACCGTGGTCGGGGCACCGGGCATTGTCCATATGCCCGGCCCCACCCCCTGTTTCATGGTCGCGTCAGCGCTCTGCGTGAATGCGATGATCGTCATTTTGATGGGGCGCCTGGTCACGATTGATTGGATCCCGGCCTGGATGATCGGGCTTAGCGGATTTATTGCAGCGTCTGTCTTCACGCTTCGCGGGATCATCGGATACACGCCATTTTGGGCGCGCATCACGCCGGAAGCGCCGTTTCGATCCTACGATCTGTGGTATTATTCACCCTTATGCCTGGCCCTTGGCGTCGGCATGTTTGGCCTTGTCTATTCCTTTTTTCAGCGCAGCGGGTGAGTTTGGCCGAGACCTCCAGTGCTGACCCGCATCACCAGTTCGGTCTGTCGCGGTCCCATAAAAACCCCTTATCATCCTCACCTAAATAGTCCGGATCGAGATAAATATGCATCCGGCAAATCTTTGAACCATCTGCCGTCTCACGACACTGAAACACGCTGCAAAAACGGCCACCAGGTGTTTCACCGCCGCTCCATTCCTCACCATTCACACCGGTTCCGTAGGTTAGACCCTCAACGACCACATAATCATTTTGCTCAATGACTAAGAACTGGTCGCGCCGATGGGCGATGCTGGCAATCCGTTTGGCGAAGCCGCTGCCGAGCTCCAAGAAGGCTGATTTCGTTTTACCAACGCCGAATTTCGGAAAGTAGATCTCAACATCATCCGTGAACAGATCGAAGAGGCTTGGATCTTGGGCATCGGCCTTTTCGAAATAGGACGCAACCAGGTCAGCCTGCTGCGACATGCTCGCCTCCATTTTCGTCTAGCCTGATATGGTGGGTCATATCGCCCATAAGCGCATATTCCATGCGCGTGCTCTGAAACCGCCAATGGCCATCGTCTTTGACAAACACGTCGAAGTAATGGGCCGAGAAAATCGCCTGGATTGGCAGGTTCTCGGTCGCCTGAAAGATAGTGATGTATCTCTGTCCCTGCGCGGTGCCATCGGCTTCATTTATGTCGAGGTCGACATTGGTCATCACATGTTTGGTTCTTGGTGTGCCGTCTTCATACAGTATGATGCGCTCGATGATTTGCTTCGTTATCTCTTCGCGCCCCTTAAAGATCGGTGCGCCGGGCGTCGTCCATGTGGCTTTTTCGTAGAGGTCCACGAATGAGTCGAACTTTGCCGTGTCGATGGCGCGGCAATACCGATTAAGCAATTTCATGATTTCTGCGTGCGCCGTCATTCTATCACCCCTCTTCCTGCCTGTCGCACCCGCTCGCCTCGTATCGACACCGACATCCGCATTGTCACATCCAGTTTCCGCCATTCGGACTGATTTGCTGGCCGGTGAGGTAAGACGCTTCGTCAGATGCGAGGAAGAGAATTGTATTGGCGACCTCAACCGGCTCACCCAGTCGCCTCAGGACGGTTTGCATTACAAACGCCCCGATCACCGCCGGGTCGTAATCTGCCATCATGGGTGTGTTAATCGGACCGGGCAGGACGGCATTCACACGGATCCCCTTGGGTCCGAACTCGGCAGCGAGGTTTCGCGTCAAGCCAAGAACGCCTGCTTTCGAAGCTGAATAACCAGGCAAGCCCGCATGGCCGACAACCGCGCTGACGCTCGAAAGATTGATGATCGAGCCTCCCTGTCCCATGTGCGGCGTGCACGCTTTGACGCAATTGAACATGCCCGTGAGATTGACTCTAAGAAGGCGGTCCCAAGCTTCATTGGAGGATTGCGAGAGTATATTCCACGGATCCGGGGCGGGCTGACCCGTCATCATCCCGGTTAAGAATGCCACAGACTGATCCATCCAGAGCTTCGCCTCATTTGGATCCCCGTCCAATATCCCCGCATTGTTGACGAGAACATCGATACGGCCATGGCGCGAAATCATTTTGCCGACCGCTGCGTTTACGGCATCCGCATCAGACACATCAAAAGCGATCGCTTCAGCGCCATTGAGCTCGCTTGCAAGGGCGCTGGCGGCGGCTTCTGAAACATCGGCAATAAAAACAGTTGCGCCTTCTTCGCTAAAGCGCCGGGCGGTCGCGGCGCCAATCCCCGAGGCACCACCTGTGACCAGAGCCACTTTGTTTTCAAAACGCATTACATTTCTCCGTAGTTTCTTCGGTTGAGTGTTCGTTTCGGCAGTTCGACGGTACAAATCGAGCGATCGACGCCTGCGCCATCTTTGCCGCTTAGAAATTCATGCGCAGACGAAACCCGTAGCGCCGGCCATCCCCAACAGTTTCCAGAACTTCGGTGCCCCGTCGGAACACAGAATCGCGGAACTCTTCATCAGTGATGTTTTCGCTAAACAGGGTGAATACAAACCGGTCCTCCGGCGAAGCTAGAACCAAGCGAGCCTGGCCCAACGCATAGGAGCCTTCTTCGGTTACTGGATCATCATTGGTGACATCGAAGAAATACGAGCTCGTGTAGAACCAGTCCGTACCGACCCCGACCGACCAGCCATTGTCGAGCGTTTTCAAGTAATCCGCTGTCGCGGAAAGGGTGTGCTCAGGCGCATTCTGCATCCGATTGCCGCTAAAGTCGCCACCCGGAAAGGTGAAGTCTTGATACGTCGCGTCCAAATAATTGTAGCCCAGTCGAAGCACCAATTCCTCGGTCGCAGCATAGGTCAGGTCAAACTCGCCGCCCAAGATCTCCGCTTCCGAAGCATTGCGCGTGACGGCAGCTGGGCCTGTGGCGGTGACCTCAACGCGCTGTTGCTGGAGATTGGTATAGTCGTAATAGAAGCCCGATGCATTGAGCCGGAGCGCGCCGCCGAGCAGGTCGGATTTGAACCCGGCTTCATAAGCAGCGATCTCCTCGGGCTCAAATGTCAATTGTGCAAGGGCCAGAGAACTCGCATTGAACTGCACCCCACCGCTTTTGAAGCCTTGCGTATAACTGGCGTAAAGTAAGACGTTTTCATTGAGGTCGTGTTCGAGCACGATCCTCGGATCAAAGGAGTCAAAATCTAACTCATCAGAAAAGTCATAGTTTTCCACAACAGCGGGGATCATCGGCACGTCCGTCCGACCGGACATCGTGTAATCCTTGGTTTCTGTTGTGTATCGACCACCGACGACAAGCCGCGTGTTTTCAGTCAGGTCGATCTCGGCCTGGCCGAACACAGCGAAGCTTTCGGTCAGAATATCGACGATCGTATTGTCCTGGATGGACGTTCCGCTGAACATGAAAACAGGATTACTAAGCGCGATGTTCAGCGGCAGGGAATCCGCGAGCCAAATAAAGCCATCGTCTCGAAACGCATCGTCACGATAGTAAAAAAGACCGCCCACAATTCGCGCCCCAAGCACATTGCTCGCAGACACGCGCACCTCTTGGGAAAAGGTCTCCGACTGTTCGTCAAAGGGTGAGATGCCGATATCAAGGGGTGTGCGATCGAAGTCTGCCGACTGACTGGCCTCACCGTCGCGGTAAGACGTCAGGGAGGTGAGCGTATAGTCACCCAGCTCTTTCTCAACACGCAGGATCCCCAGCACAGCATTCAAATCAACAAAACCGTCGACGCTGAGCGCTTGATTGAAAGGATCGGTATCGGCGGCGGTCGGTACGCCGGGAGGAAAGCCGAAAAGCGGGAGCGTGAGATCGCCGGGCAATGTTGGGGCACTGCTAACATTGATCGATTCAGCATCAAGATCAGTCACTTGAAGCGTGGCCGCGATACTGAGCGTATCGCTGGGGTCGAAAACCAGCTTACCGCGCGCGGCGAGTGACGTTTGGTCATCGCTGGTTCCGGTGGCTATATTGGTGACATATCCGCCTTCGAACTGGCGACCATAGCTCAAGCTGCCGCGAAGTTTTTCGGTGATCGGACCAGAGATGCTGCCGCGCACCAAATTGCCGCTGCGATCGGACAAACCGCCTTCAATAAATCCCTCAACTTCATCCGCAGATGGATCCTTCGACACGATGCTGATTGCACCGCCCGGCGTGTTTCGCCCAAACAGCGTCCCTTGCGGACCCTTTAGAACTTCGATCCGGCCGATATCGAGGAGGTTAAACTCTTGGCCTGAGAAACGCGGAAGGTAAACTTCGTCGACAAAAATGCCGACTGACGGATCTGAGCCGACATCGAATTTCTGACTGCCAACGCCGCGGAGGACGATTCGGGTACGCGATTGGTCCGATTGCCCGACAAACAAGCCCGGCGTGAACCGCGTTAAATCCTCAATCGCGACAATGTTTTGCTCGTTAATCGCGTCCTCGCTGAAGACGGTCAGCGCGATTGGCACATCCTGACTTGATTCTTCGGTCTTCTGCGCCGTCACTGT